>JAOPUQ010000470.1 GCA_025963425.1 Modestobacter sp.
CCCCCTCCCCCGGGGCTCGAGGGCGCCCCATCCGGGACGGCACGCGCAGCCCGCCCAGACCCGAAAGCCACGGTGGGCGCTCGGCCCGCAGCGGTTGCCGCGATCCCGCGGTCTGCCTCTGTGGTCGACCGCGCATCGCGGCCGGTCGTCGGATGTGGGGTGACTCCACGAACAGGTCCCCCTGCCTGCCGCCCGTCACCGCGCGGGTCAGGATGTTCCAGGGGTGGTCAGCCCGGCTCGACCGCGCGGAACGTGACGGCGACGGTGCCCAGCCCGCTCACCTCGGCGGGCCAGGTGGCACCGGCCCGGACAGGCACCATCGGCCCGCGCCGAGCACGAACAGTCCGTTGAGGCGTTGTCGGCGACCGTGTCCACGAGACTGATGTCCCAGCCGGCGACCCGGCTGTCCACGATCTCCAGGCACCGCCATGTCCTCGAAGAGCACCCCTAGGTCGGGCGGGTCGACGCCGAGCTGACGTCGCGCACCGGAGCGCCGGGCGTGCCGGTCTCCGCCGCCTCGGCGAGCCGGTCGACCGCGGTCGCGACCGCCCCGGGAGACACCCCGTCGGCCAGCGACCGGACCGGCGGCAGCCCTGGTCGGTCCACCGGGGCATCGTGCACGGTGATCGCCCGCACCGGGCAGCTCGCGGCGGCTTCGAGCGCCTGGGCGCGTGCGGCGCCGGCAACGGGCTCCAGGACGACGGCGACGCTGCGCTCGTCGTCGAGGTCGAAGAGCTCCGGCGCGGAGATGACGCAGGAGGCGAAGCCCTCACACCGCTCCAGGTCCACCGTGATCTTCAACGACTCCCTCTCGGTCAGGTCATGGGCCGGATGGGCGGCGCCGAAGCGCTGCATCGGATCGATCCCCAGAGCTCCGGCCAGCTGCATGACGAGTAGCGGGTGGGCACCCCGGCGGTGGAGGGTGACCAGGTCGCCCTCGAGGACTGCCGTCAGATCGGTCAGCGGCACGCCGGCGATGTCGGCCGACCGCTGAGCCGCCCGTTCGGCAGCGGAACGGAACCCGGCGTCCCGGACGACCCGGCGGATGAGCTGGTCCAGAGGCAGGTTCACGGCTGCTGCTCGGGGAACAGACGGGCCAGTGCGATCCCGGTCGCCCAGTCCGGCACGGACCGGTACGCCAGCACGACCCCTCGCGGCCCCCGCGGCGCGCGCCTGGCTCCAGGGCCAGGCTCTGCCACGAGCTCCGGCGCTCCCCCGCCCTCGCGGACGGACGCGGCTGCCATCACGGTGACCCAGTTGCGGATCTCCGGGGCACCGTTGCCGGCCTCGGCGAGGACATCGGCCGTCTTCATGGCGAGGATCGAGCCCAGGTCACCCGCCTGCACGTTCTGCAGGAACGTCTCGTCGAAGTCGGCGTTGATCCGGCCCATCTCGGGCGTGCCGACCCAGTGGGAGAGGCCGCCGGTCCCCAACACGACCACCCGCTCGGCAACGGGACGTCGCGCGATGACGTCGCGCAGCAGGTCCCCCAGCTCGGCACAGCGCCACAGCGGCGGCAAGGGCTCCGTGTTGGCGTTCTGGAACACCGGGACCACCGGTATGTCCATCTCGGGTCGGATGAGCGTCAGGGGCGCCATGAAGGCATGGTCGATCCTGGGGTTGGCGGAGAAGGCGAAGTCGAAGCCGGCAGCCACTCCGTCGGCGAGGAGCTGGGCCGCGAAGGCGCCGGCCAGCGGGAGTTCGGCGCTGGCCACCCCTCCGTCACCCCAGCCGGTGGCCGTTTCCCCGATGCCGATGCAGATCTGCGGGAAGCAGTCGTAGCTGAAGGAGTTCAGGTGCTCGCTGCCGATGACGACGAGCAGGTCGGGGGCCAGCCGGGCCACTTCCGCACGCACCTGGGCGAAGGCCTCGTGGACCGCGGCGTGCACGTCGTCGCCCGGTCGGAACTTCCGGATGATCATCGCCGTGTGGGACGTCGCGTACGCCCCCACCAACGTGCCCATCAGCCGGCTCGCAGCACGCCGGCGGCCCGATCGACGGGGCTGCCGTCGCCGGCGGTGCGACCGGCCGGGTGGCCCCCCGTGACCGAACGAAGGAACTCACCGACGATCGCATGGAACTCGGCCGGCTTCTCGAACTGAGGCCAGTGGCCGGCGTCCTCCATCAGGCGGAAGCCGGCGCCGGGGATGACCCGGCTGGCCGCCTCTCCGACCTGCCAGGGCATGGTCGGGTTCTGCCGGGTCCACACCACCAGCGTCGGACAGCTGATCGTCGCCAGCCGCTCGGCGGTCAGCATCTCCTCCGGCCGGGCTCGGGAGGTGAACCCGGCCACCAGCTCCCCGGCGATCGCGGCGAAGTCCGGCCGCGTGTAGATCCGGTACCGGGTCTCCACCAGCTCGTCGGTGACCACGGAGGCGTCGTGCATCAGCCACTCCAGCCGGGTCCGGACCTTGTCGCGAGTGGGCGCGTCCAGGGCCTTGGTGGTGGCCGCCGCGACCTGCCGGCCTACCTGTTCGGTCAGCGCGGCACCGTCGGCATCCAGCTGCAACCCCGCGCCGGTGACGCTGACCAGCGAGGCGACCCGCTGTGGGTGGTGGACGGCGAGCCACCCGGCCACCCAGCCGCCCAGGGACTGCCCGACCAGGTGGGCGCGTGGGGCGCCGATCTCGTCCAGGAAGCCGAGCACGTGTTCGGCCAGGGCACGGACCGAGTACTCGATCCTCGGCTTGTCGGTGAGACCGTGGCCGAGCATGTCGATGGCATGCACCCTGAAGTCCCGGCCGAGGACGGCGACGTTGCGCACCCACGTCTCGGCGTGCCCGCTCACCCCGTGCAGCAGGACCACCGGCTCCCCGGCCCCCATCTCGACGCTGCGCGTGCGGAACGGGCCGGCCTGTCGAAAGCGAACCTCCGTTCCCAGCAGGTCCACCCAGAACGAGTCCCCCCGCGGCGCGGTCGTCCCCACATCGACGCTCGTCACGTCGGCCCCCTCTCCGTCCCGGCCGTGCAGCGGCGCACCCGGGTGGTCTGTCACTGCGGTCCGAAAGGCTCGGTGAGCAGCGACCGGTAGGCGCTCTCGTCGAGCCAGGTGAGGCTCTCCAGCTGGAGGGCGTCGAGGAAGACCTCCCGCCCGGTGCGCAGGCTCCGGATGGCCAGCCGCAGGTCGTTGCCGTCGTGGTCGACGCGCACGCGCACCCGGGCGAACTCGTTGCTGACCGTCACCTCGCCCTCGGCCGCCCCACCCCGCAGCCACGAGCCGGGCTCCAGTGCATCGCCGGCCCCGTCGCCGTCCCGGCTGCCGACGACGTCGGGTTCCGGGACCTCAGAAGAAGATGGAGATGGCACGGGGCAACACCCGGTGGTCGAGGAGCACGGTCCGTTCGGCGATCTTCCAGTTCTCGCCGGAGGTCACGATGCGGTCGCGCCGGGAGCCGACGAAGAACTGCTCGGAGTTTGCCCGGCGCGACTGGAAGACGATGAAGTTGCACTCCGCCATCAGGTCGTCGTCCGGCCCGGGCGTGACCAGCACGTTGCTGATGAAGCGGCGGGTCCGTGACCGGGGCTGCTCTGCGTGGGCCAAGCCACCGGCCAGGCGCTCCATCCGCTTGGCGAGGAAGCGGGAGTCCTCCTCCATGAGTGCCCACTCCCCCGGGACGTGATCCCGTGGTTGCCGCACCTCCCGCGTCTCGGTGATCGGCATCCAGTAGCGGACGTCCTCGGTGAACAGTCCGAGCCACTCGTCGTAGCGCTGCTCGTCGAGCATCTTGGCCTCGCGGTAGAGGAAGTCCTCGACGTCGCGGCGCAGGTCGGTGAGGGAACTGGTCACTTCTGCTCTCCCTGGGTGGTCATGAGCTCGAGCCAGTAGCGGTAGAAGTTGCGGTGGTTCTGCTCCGAGAAGTGCGGGCCCAGGCGCCCGGGGTAGCCCTCCTCGTGGACCTCGCCCTCGTGCCCGAGACCCATCGCGTAGTTGAAGTCCCGCGTCTGGGAGACGAATCCGCGGGCGGACTCGGTGATCTGTTCGAAGTTCTCGCCGTCGTCCTGGCCGAAGATCCCGGCGGCGGCGTTCTCCTGGGACATCTGGGTGCGGGCGAAGTCCTTGACGGACTGCGGGGCGGCGCTGTCGAAGAACGACGTCTGCCAGACCTCCATCTCACCCGGTCCCTTCGGGTGCCACTGGAAGAGCCCGAAGACGTGGAAGACACCGAACTTGATCCAGGACAGGTTCGGGAAGATGTTGCCCTCGCCCAAGCCGTGCATCTCCGCCTGCAAGGGAGAGACCCGAGCCTGCAGCCGCTCGTGCACGGCAGTGACGTACTCGATCGCCTCCGGCCCGAGGAACTGGGCCATCCCGACGTCGTTCTGGTAGGCACGGCCGGGCTTGCTGATGTCGCCCATCCCGTGCCCATGGTCGAAGTTCGCGATGTAGTCGGCGAGCATGTCGTAGTCGGGCAGGAAGCCGATCTGGAATGCCGACCCGTGGGTGTACAGCACGTGGTAGTCATCGCCGGCGAAGTTCTCCGCCGCCAGCTTCCAGTTGCCCTTGATCCGGAACTTCATGGTCGGGCCGATCACCTCGAGCCCGCCGAGCGGCGCCTCGAAGGCCAGATCCAGGTACCAGAGCTGGTCTGCGCCCAGGTAGTCCACCAGTGGGATGGCGTTCTCGTCCCAGTTGGCGAAGACGAAACCCTTGTAGGTCTCCACCCGCGGCACGGCCTTCAGGCCCAGCCGGGACTTGTCCAGCTCGCCGTTGTAGACGGTGTCCGCGCGGGGCACGCCGATCAGGTCGCCGTTGTTGCTGTAGGTCCACCCGTGGTACGGGCAGCGGAAGAACTTCGACGTCCCGGCGTCGGTGGTGCACACCGCCATGCCCCGATGCGCGCAGGAGTTGAGCATGACCCGGATGCCGCCATCGGCGCCGCGGGTGGCGATCACCGGGTCCTCGCCCATGAAGTTGGTCAGGTAGTCCCCGGGCTCGCGCAGTTGGGACTCATGCCCGATGAACAGCCACGTCCTGGTGAAGACCCGGTCCAACTCCGTGCGGTAGATCGCCTCGTCGACGAACACCGTCCGGCTGACGACCCCCTCGTCGGGCTTCACCAGGTCGTGCAGTCCTGCGGACACCACGTCGGTGGGGCGTTCGCTGATGCTGGTCATGGTCGGGGCCTCTCGGGGCCGGACGCAGTGCGTGGGGTGAGTGGGAGGGACTGCCCGCAGCGGTGGACGAGCGAGCCGACCGCCGTCGGGGTCACTGGGCGCTGCCGGTGCTGGCCCAGCTGTTCTGGGCCCCGAGGTTGGCCATGCCGGCCGTGTACAGGGCGCCCTGCGCGTCGAAGGGCAGGTGAGCCACGCCGGCCCGCTCGTAGACGGGGGTCGCCGCTTCGAGCCGGCTGTAGACCTCTTCCATGTCCGGCGGGAGCTCGTGGTCCTGCCACGTGGCGTAGTCCCCGTAGCCGTGGTCGTAGTTCCAGTCCGGCACGTAGTAGAGGCGCCCGGAGGCCCCGGCACCGTCCTGGGCGGCGAGGAACAAGGAGATGGGCAACAGGTGCTCGGGAACGGCCGGGCGCATGAAGTAGGCGATGCCCTGCTCGTTGAAGGCCCGGGCCGTGGCGTCGAACCATGAGGCACGGGTGTGTCCCGGCATGATCGCGTTCACCGCGACGCCATCACCCCGCACCTCCTCGGCGAGGTAGAAGGTCAGCGCCATGACGGCGGCCTTGGTGGCCTGGTAGGGCATCTCCACCGTCCACGGGCGCAGCCCGTAGTAGCCCCCGCCCGAGGAGGCCGGCAGGACGCCGCTGCTGACGACGTTGACGATGCTGCCGCGCTTCTGGGCCCGCATCGGCTCGATGAACCGACGGATCGCCTTCAACGTGCCGAACACGTTGACCCCGAACATCACCTCCCAGTCGCGGTCGGTGGTGTCCAGGGTGTTCCGGTGCCCGGTCGGGGCGAAGAGCGTCTCGGAGACCAGCGCGGCGTTGTTCACCAGGACGTCGACGGTCCCGAACCGGTCGAGGACGGCGTCCCGGGCGGCGTCGAGCGCGGCGTCGTCGGTGATGTCCATGCCGACGGCCATGCCGCCGTCGCCGTTCTCCAGTTGCTTGCGAAAGTCGTCGGCATCGTCCCAGGTCAGGTCCGCGGCGACGACCTTTGCACCGGCGCGGAGCAGCCCCTCACACAGCGAGCGACCGATGCCGCGGGCTCCGCCGGTAACGACGATCACCCGGCCCGCCACGTCGCCCTGCCACTCGCCGAGGGCCCGCTCCACCAGTTGACGCTGCCGCGCCGAGGCCGCGGCCCCTCCTGCTGACTCCGACATCATTCTCCTTAGGGCGGGCTGTTTCTCTGCGCTGCGGTGCGCGATGGAGGGAAGCTATGGCCCACGTCACATACTGTCTATAGATTGTTTTGGAGTTCGGCTATTCACTGATGAATCAATGGAGCGGAACGTGGAGCTGCGCCAACTGCGGTACCTCGTGGCGGTTGCCCGGGTCGGGTCGTTCCTCGGCGCCGCGGCCGCGTTGGACGTGCCGCAGCCGTCGCTGTGGCGCTCTGTCAAGGCGCTCGAGGCCGAGCTGGGGGTCGCGCTCTTCGAACGGTCCGGCCGCGGGGTGCAGCTGAGCGGGGCAGGGCGCCAGCTGCTGCCCCGCGCCGAGCAACTGCTGGACCGGGCCGGCGCGATCTCCCTGTTGGCGGCCGAACTCGCCCACGGGCGCGCCGGCGTCGTCACTGTCGCCTGCGCGCATCCGCACGTCCCCCGGTTCCTGGCGCCGCTGATCGGCGCCTTCCGGTCCACGCACCCCGGCGTCCACGTCGCCGTTCACGAGTCCTCCGGCCTGCCCCCGATCGGCCAGGTCCTCGACGGTGACGTCGATTTCGTCACCGGCCTGCCACAGGCCGAACGTCGTCTGGCCGGGTACCAGCTCGGCGAGGTGCGACTGGCGGTGGTGACCGCTGAGGACCACCCGTGGCGAGGCCGCAGCTCCGTCTCCACGGCTGAGCTGCGCGGCCAGCCGGTGCTGACCGGCCACGCCGACAGCCTCACCCGGCGCCTGCTGGAACCGGCGCTGCGCGCGGGGGGCTTCGGGCTGGACGTCACCTTGGAGAGCGGCAACGCCACCACGCTCGTGGCGCTCGCCCGCGCCGGCCTCGGCGTGGCCGTCGTCGCCGACGACAACCTGGGCGCCGACGGTTCGACCAGCTGGCCGGCGCTCGTCGACGAGCACACCCCGATGAGCGCCCCGCTGTGGATCTACTGGTCGAACGAGCGGGACCTCGCCCCCGCAGTGCACTCCTTCGTAGGGCACATCCGGCGGTCCGGAGACAACCGTGACGCAGCCGGCAGCCAGGGCGGTCCCAGCCTGAGGCCCGGCCTGTCGTGAGGCGACGGGCCGGTCACCACGGTGTCCGAGGCCCCGCCGGAGGATCCGTCACGGAAGAGGGCGGGCGGCTCTGGCAGAACTCGCCCGACGACTTTCCCTCGTTGCGTCACCCTCTGTCGGGCGACGCCACGGCTCGCTGGCGTCGAGACGCGCGGGAGACGCTCAACCCCGTCCCGCTCGTCTGCGGCTTCCATCAGGGGCCTGTGATGGGATCGACCGCTCCCCTGCCTACCGAGGACCGCTTCTTGGGGCTCGACTCACCGAAGGCAAGTGTCCGGGAGGGCGCGATCGCTCGACGTTCCGCGGCAGTTGCCGGTAGCAACGGACTCACCCGCCCGAGTCGGTCGAGGACGCCGTGGCCCACATCGCCCAGCGCCTGACCTCCGACCCCGACGACAACGTCCGCAAGCAGGCAGCAGCAGCACTGGGGGCGCTCGGCGAACGAGCGGTCGACGCTCCCGTCGGCGCTCTGGCGAACAAGCAGGAAGAACCTCCATCCGCAGCGCAGCGGCGACCTCGCCAGGGAAGACCGGCTCTGGCCGGGCGATCGAGCCCCTCATCAGAGTCCTTCCCTGGTCGTCGACCAGGAACCGGCAGTCCGGCTCGCAGCCGCCACAGCCCCGGCTGCTCAGGAACCGGTGCCAGCTCCAGTCCAGTTGGTCCCAACAGTGTGCAGGGACGATCACGTGCAGCCGGCCGCCGTCGATAGAGAGCTGCTCCGGACCGCCCGGGGCCCAGCCATCTCACGACCGTTCGCTGACGGGACGACGAGCACCGACCACCTTCTCGGGGCCGCGGCCGCGGCCGCGGGCCACGGGCGCCGGCGCCCTTCATCGCCGTCCTCATCACGACGGTTTGCGGTGATTCACAGCGCGCTGGAGATGCAGTCGATGCCTATGAGCGCGACCACGGCCTCCGCCCGGACCGAATGCAGTCACTCCGGATCGAAATCGGCGGCGAGGTCACGCCAGACCCCGTTCTGGCGCGCCTGGAGAGCGACCTATCGGAATTTTTCCAGCAACCGGTTGCAAGCTCGACGAGGAGACCCGAGAGAATTCGGCGGCGCCGGTCGCCGACGCCCGGAGGGGCTTCCGATCCGCATCGGGATGAGCGTCGCCGTCCTCGCCGGGGTCAGTCGGCAGCCCGGTCAGTCATGGCGGGTGCGGCCTTCGACGTACGCGGCGGGCTGACCCGAGCTCCTGTAACCGCTCCGTCCCGCAGAGCGACCGGATCACCCAGGTGAGGAAGAATCGTTCCGGAACTGCACCCACGGGCACAGCGCGAGGTGTATCAGGAGCCATGCGCGCACGCGGGTCGGCCGCGATCGGGGTGGCACTGGCAAGCGTCGTCCTGGCCGCTGACTCCGGTTGTACCGCTGGCGGCGGCCAGGACGGCCCGCCGTCGCCTACCACCGCGGCGACAACGACCAACACTCCTACGGTTACGACACAGGAGACCGGGGAGTCGCTGCCGTCGACGGTGCCGCCCTTCCCGTCAGAACCTCCTCCCTCGAAGAACACCGCCGGACCTCCGACGACGACTCGGACGCCGCCGCCGACGACGACGACCAACTCGTCTGTCCCTTCCGGTACCAGGACTAGTCCGACACCCCCCGGCCTGGCGCCTGGGCGGTGATGCCCCGTTGCCTGGAGCAGTGAGCCCGGATCCAGTCGGAGCAAGCCAGGCGCAGTCGGAAGAGCTCACGTCTTCCCGCAGCAAGGTGCCGGCCCCCGGACGAGCGCCCTCCACGACTGGGCCGGGCCGTGAGGTTGGGAACTCGGGGAAGGACGGCGCCCAGGCGCTGCGGCACGTGGTCGGCCTCGTCCTGGGGCAGTTGAGCGCCGTGGCCGCCCTGGCCTTCTACTTCGGTTGGGCGCGCACGAACGCCTTTCTCCAGTACTTCGGCCTCGATGCCTCCGTGGTGAACTTCTCCTCCACCGACTACGTGCTGCGCAGCGTTGGCCCGGCCTTCTGGCCGTTGATGGGTCTCGGCGTGCTCGTGCTGGTGGCTCTTGCCGTCGACCCACGTATTCGCGCCGGGCTTACGGCGATCGCAGCAGACCAGCGACGGCGGGTGTTGATCTTCGCCCTGCTCCTCGGTGTGGTGATGCTCGTCGTCGCTGCCGTCGGCCTCCTGCAGCTGTGGATCTTCCCGAGGTCGGTTCCGGTCATCCCGCTGCTGATCATCGGGGGTGTCGCCGTGATCACCTACGTCGCTGTGCTCCACGGCAGCGCCGCTACAGACGCCGGCGGCCTGCTTCACAAAGCGCAGTTCGTGGCGCTGTCCGGCTTGATCGCAGGAGGTGTCTTCTGGGCGTGGGGAGACTATGCGAGCCATCTCGGGACATCTTCCGCGAGGACGACGGCCGCCGAGCTGGCCTATCACCCGGATGTATCCGTGTTCAGTGCACAAGCTCTAGGCCTCTCCGGCAATGGAATCGCCTTTGATCCCATTGGTTCCACCGAGAGCGAGTACCACTTCCGGTATACCGGACTGCGACTGCTGCTCCGTTCGGACAATCGATATTTCTTGCTGCCCAAGAACTGGCGGCGGGGACAGGACCCCGTGTTCGTCGTAACCGAGTCACACGATGTGCGCCTTCAGTTCGTGGCGCCGCCATACCCCTGATTCCGACTCCCCTCCGTGGAGCCGCTGGAACGCCAGTCAGTTGCTGATCCTGGCGACTGCCCCCTCATGGGCCGCTGGGGGGAACTCAGGTCCAATCGACCCGGCAGCTCGTCGAGCAGGCGGCAGGCGGCAGGCGGCAGGCGGCAGGCAATGCTGATCTTTCCGGTCAACCGGCGGAATGAGACAAGGGCGAAGGCGACCAGCGGCCGCCAGCCACCAGTACACCGCCCGGGACCCACAGCGCCGAGGTCAGCCAGCGCACCTGCCTCAGCTCCCGTGTCCTCCTCTGGCCACGGCTGCCATACGCCGGGACCGGCGTCCGGTGGCAGGGCGCCCGTCGCGATGGCCCTTATCGTGTGCGGGCTCCCGTCCTGGCGCCGACGGGCCTCCCGCGTGGGCCGATTGATCCTCGTCACGTCGCGATCATGCTGTTCTCCGGGTGGTCCCTGCGAGCTGCAGACCTCTCGGTCACCGTCCTGGGCAGGTCCAGGACGTCGTCGTCTGGCCGGCCCGGGCGGTCGCACCGAGGCCGCTGACATGCTGACCGACCAACTCGTCCCGTGTCCCGTGTGCCGTGTCCCGTGTCCCGCCGCGGTCCCGGGCCACTGACGGTCGCCGTCGATGGGTACATGCCGCGGTGCTGGATACCGCGCCGTGGCGGGTGATGACCCCGTCCCGCACTCCGAGGGGGAAGGAACCAGTCATGCTGTCCGACACGTCCAAGCCGGTGATCGAGGCGACCCTGCCGGCCGTCGGTGACAACATCCACACGATCGCCCAACGCTTCTACCAGCACATGTTCGTCGAGCACCCCGAGCTCCTGGACGGGTTGTTCAACCGCGGCAACCAGGCCGAGGGCACCCAGCAACGGGCGCTGGCCGGCTCGGTGGCCATGTTCGCCAGCGCGCTGGTCACCCATCCCGACCGCCTGCCCTACCACCTGCTGTCGCGGATCGCGCACAAGCACGCCTCGCTGGGCCTGCGCCC
>JAOPUQ010000141.1 GCA_025963425.1 Modestobacter sp.
CGAGGTCGGCCGGCACCTGGTCGGCGACCAGCCGGAAGGTGACCTTGGCATGCGCCTCCGCGGGCACGATCGTCTTGTGCCCCGGGCCGGTGTAGCCGCCCCACATGCCGTTGACCTCGGCGGTCGGCCGGGCACCGACCCGCTCCAGGGTGCTGAAGCCGGCCTCGCCGCTGGCCACCCGGGAGGCCGCGGGGCCGGCCAGCCAGGCGGCCTCGTCGAAGGGCACCCGGCCCATCAGCTCCCGCTCCCGGTCGGTCAGCGGCCGCACCTTGTCGTAGAAGCCGGGCAGGGTCACCCGGCCGGACCCGTCGTGCAGGCTGGCCAGCAGATCGGCCAGGGCGTGCAGCGGGTTGGGCACCGCGCCGCCGAAGGAACCGGAGTGCAGGTCGACCGCGGGGCCGCGCAGGGTGATCTCGGCGTCGGCGAGCCCGCGCATCGCGGTCACCGCGCTGGGCACGTCGGGGGCGGCCATGCCGGTGTCGCTGACCACGATCACGTCGCAGCGCAGCCGGTCTGCGTGCTCGCGCAGCAGGTCGGGGAAGTTCGGCGAGCCGGACTCCTCCTCGCCCTCGATGATCAGCTTCACGGTGACGGCGGGGGTGTCCCGGCCGGTGGCGGCGAGGTGGGCGCGCATGCCCAGCAGGTGGAAGGCGACGTTGCCCTTGTCGTCGATGGCGCCGCGGGCGTGCAGCTCGGGGCCGTCGGGGCCCTCGACCCGGGTGGGCTCGAAGGGCGGGTGCTCCCACAGCTCCAGCGGGTCGACCGGCTGGACGTCGTGGTGGCCGTAGACCAGCGCGACCGGCGCGCCGGCGTCGGCCGAGGGCCACTCGGCGTAGACGGCGGGCGCCCCGGCGGTCGGCCAGATCTCCACGGTCGGGAAGCCGGTGCGGCGCAGGGCCTCGGCCAGCCACTCGGCGCTCGCGGCCACGTCGGCGGCGTGCGCGGGGTCGGCCGAGATGGAGGGGATCCGCAGCCACGCGTCCAGGTCGGCGTGCAGGTCGTCCAGGTGGGCGGTGACGAAGTCGCGTTCGGCGTTGGCTGCGGGGCTGCTCACGAGCCCGACCGTATCCCGTTCGCCCTGGCCGCCTGCCGGCAAGCGACCGGCGGGTTAGGTTGCCTAGGTGGCCGTGGGCATGCAGCAGGTGGACGTCGGGGACCTCAGCTTCGACGTGCGGACCGAGGGCCCCGAGGACGGCCCGCCGGTGCTGTTGCTGCACGGCTTCCCCGAGACCTCGCTGAGCTGGTCGGCGGTCACGCCGCTCCTGGCCGAGGCGGGGCTGCGCACCTACGCCCCCGATCAGCTGGGCTACTCCCCCGGCGCCCGCCCCGACGAGGTGGACGCCTACGCGTTGCCGAACCTGGTCCAGGTGACCGCGGACCTGATGACGGCGCTCGACATCCCGGTGACCGACGTCGTCGGGCACGACTGGGGCGCGAACGTCGCCTGGGCGCTGGCGGCCTGGCACCCCGACCGGGTCCGCACGCTGACCGCGGTCTCGGTGCCGCACCCCACCGCGTACACGCTGGCCTTCCGCGCCGATCCGGAGCAGAAGGAGCGCTCGGCCTACATCAAGCTCTTCTGGCAGGCCGGCAAGGCCGAGGACGTGCTGCTCGCCGACGGCGCCCGCCGGCTGCGCCGGATGCTGGACTCCCCGGCCAGCGGCGTGCCGGCCGAGGCGGTGGACGTCTACGTGGAGCAGCTGTCCGCGCCGGGAGCGCTGACCGCGGCGCTCAACTGGTACCGGGCGATGCGCTCGGGGACGCCGGTGGACCCGGTAGCCGTGCCCACGACGTACGTCTGGAGCGACGGCGACGTCGCGGTGGGCCGGACGGCGGCCGAGGCGTGCGCCGACCAGGTCACCGGCGACTACCGGTTCGTGGAACTGCCCGGGATCACGCACTGGATCCCCGAGCAGGCCCCCGAGGAGCTCGCCCGGGCCGTGCTGGACCGGATCGCCTCCGGTCCGGCCCGGGACGTCGGACGGCCGTCGGGGCCGCGGGGAGGGCGTTGACCGCTCACTCCGCCGGACGGACACCGGGCGCCCTCACGGAGGGAGCCCGGCGATGCCGTGGAACCTGAGACGCAGCTACGCGGAGGCGTGTTCCAGCAAGCTGATGTGCCCGTGCAACCTCACGTCCGACCACGGTGCCGCCTATGACTTCTGTCGGGCGACTCCCGGGTTCACCTTCCGCGACGGGCAGATCGACGGCATCGACGTCCGCGGTCGCAAGGTGGTCGGGGTGCAGCAGGCGTCGATCGAGCTCAGCGACGACGGTCTGCGGCACAGCGTGCGGGTCGGCGACGCGATCGACTTCGAGATCGAGGACTTCGTGCCTTCGGGGTCGAGGCCGGTGAGCCGCTCCGCTTCGCCGGCATGTTCCACCCGGTCTCGTCGAACCTGACGATGGCCGAGGCGCAGCGTTCGCGGATCGATGCCTTCGGTATCCAGTACGAGGGCAAGACCGGTCTGTCCACCTCCGACTTCTCCTGGTCCGCCTGACCGGAGCGCCCTGGCGTGCAGCGTCTCCACCCGAGCGGGGACCTGGCCGCGGCCCTCGCTGCTGCACGCGTCGGCTGGGACTGGTCGCGCGCTGCTGCTCGCCGCCCCCGACGCGATCCCGGCCCGCACCGTCCCCGGGAGCGGTCCCGGGCACAAGGTGACGCCCGATGACCTCCTGGCGCAGCTGTCCTCGACGAGGGCAGCCGAGGAGACCGCCGTCGCGTGCGGACGTTCAGTCCACCCCGGCGACCAGGGCGAGCAGGCCGGCCTCGTCGAGCAGATCGACCGGCCGCAGGGTCACCCCCGCGGCGACGTGGTGGAAGCCGGCGCTGACCCGCTCCACCGGCACGCCCATCAGCCGGGCCCAGCCCAGCCGGTAGGCGGCCAGCTGCACCCCGGTCGCCGTCAGCTCGGCCGTACCCGGCACCGGACCGGTCTTCCAGTCGATGACCTCGTAGCCACCGGCCCCGTCGCTGTAGATCGCGTCGATGCGCCCGCGCAGGGTCAGCGGCCCCAGCGGGGTCTCGAACGGCGCCTCGACGTCGACCGGCTGCCGGTCGGCCCACTCGCTGGCCAGGAACGCCCCCTGCAGCCCGGCCAGCGCGGCGTCCGGCGCGGCGGCGGCGTCGCCGGACCCGGGCAGCTCGTCGAGGTCGATGAGCCGGGAGGTGCCGAACCGCTCTTCCAGCCAGGCGTGGAAAGCGGTGCCCCGCCGGGCGAGCGGCGCGGGGGCGGCCGGCATCGGCCGGCGCAGCCGGCGGGCCAGCTCGCCCGGGTCCCGGCGAAGCGCGACCAGCGAGGAGACCGACAGATGCGCCGGCAGCGGCACGTCGACGGTGCCGCGGTGGGTCTCGGCACGCTCGCGCAGCAGCAGGTCGGCGTCCCGCAGCCAGTCGGCGACCAGGGGGTCGCCGGTCGCGCCGAGCGCGTCGTCGGTGAGCGGGTGCGGCCGGGTGGCGGCAACCTGCTCGGCGGCGGCGGTCAGCGCCCGCCGCCGCCCGGCCGACAGCGGGTCGGCCGGCCACACCCCGACCGGCCACTCGGCCAGGGCCGGGTTCTCCGCCTCCTCCGGCGGCGGGGGTGCCCACGCGTCGACCACACCGGCACCGGCCTCGCAGGCCTCCCGGACGGCGTGCAGCAGCGACGACGGCCCGCACGGCTTCTTCCCGTCCCGCCACCAGCTGCCCGAGCAGACCAGCAGGTGCTTCGCCCGGGTGACGGCGACGTAGCCCAGCCGCACCTCCTCGGCCAGGCCGAAGTCCTTCCACTCCGCGATGTAGTCCTCCAGGGCGTCGCGCACGGCGGCCTGGTCGCCGGAGCCGGGCACCGGGAGCCGCAGCGCCGGCAGCTCGGCACGGTCGGTGGCGCGCAGCTCGGCCGGCACCGCCCCGGGGTCGCGGATCCAGGAGTCCGAGGCGTCGGTGCGCGCCGGGAACTGGTCGACGGTCATCCCGGGGACGGCGACGACGTCCCACTCCAGCCCCTTCGCGGAGTGACCGGTCAGCAGCTGCACGGCCTCGGGGTTGACGGCCACCTCGCCGGGCTCCAGGCCGCGCTCCCGCACCTCCGCGTCGGACAGGTAGCCGAGGAAGGCCGGCAGTGAGGGCAGCTCGGCGAGCTCGGCGAACTGCGCCGCCACCTCGTGCAGGGCGTCGAGGTGCGCCCGGGCACCGCCGGGGGTCACATCGGGGTGGCTGGCCAGCTCGGTCTCCAGGCCCAGTGCGCGGACCACCTCGTCGACCAGGTCGGGCAGCGACTCGCCCAACCGGGACCGCAGCCCGGCCAGCTCGTTGCCGAGCCGGCGTAGCCGACGGTGCCCCTCGGTCGAGTAGGCCTCGGGCCGGCCCAGGTCGTCCAGGGCCTCGATGATGCTGCCCCGCTCCCGCGGCGGGGCCGGGACGGCCGGTCCCTCGCCGCCGGGCTCCCCGTCGGCCGGCGCTTCCGTGGCGACGGTGGC
>JAOPUQ010000039.1 GCA_025963425.1 Modestobacter sp.
CAGCACCGCCGGGCACGGGGCCGACGAGCGCATGCGAGGAGGGCACGTGACCGAGCCGCCCGCGGCGTCGACCGCGCCCCAGCCCGCGCCGGGCCGGCCGGCACCGCAGCGCACCTCGCCGCGGGTCCTGGCGGTGCACACCATCACCTTCCAGCAGGCCCGGCGGCTGGTGCCTGTGGCCCTGGCCGTCATCGCCGGCACCGGCCTGGACAACGGCCGCCGGACCGTGATCGCCCTGGTGGTGGGCGTGACCCTGGTGTCACTGGGCAGCGCGGCCCTGACCTGGTGGCGGTTCAGCTACGCGATCGGGGACGGCGCGATCGTCGTCACCCGCGGGCTGCTGTCCCGGTCGGTGCGCACGGTGCCGCTGGACCGGGTCCGCGGCGTCGAGGTCGAGGCCCCGGTGCTGCACCGGGTGTTCGGGCTGGTCCGGGTCCGCATCGACGCCGCGGCCGGGGCGATCGGCAACAAGGACGAGGAACTGGTCCTCGACGGCCTCCGCCCCGAGGACGGCGACCGGCTGCGGAGCGCGCTGCTGACCCGCCGGGTCCGCCCGGCCGCGGGCGTGCCGGCCGGTGACGCCGCGACCCCGGCCACGTCGCCGGCCGAGGAGCCCGAGGAGCTGATCAGCCGCTTCGACAACCGGTGGCTGCGCTACGCCCCTCTGGTCGGCGGCTACCTCGCCGTCCCGCTGGCCGCGGTGGGCGCGCTGTTCCGGGTGGCCGACGAGCTGCCCGCCCGGTTCGTACCTGACTTCAACCGCCCCGACGCACTCACCGGCCCGGTGGTCGCCGGGGCGGTGGTCGCCGCGCTGCTGGTCCTGGTGGTCGGCTCCGTGGTCGGCGCGGCGGTGGTGAACTGGCGGTTCCGGCTCGTACGCCGGGGCGGCTCGCTGATCGCCGTCCGCGGCCTGGTGACCCGCCGACACACCGAGCTGGAGATCGACCGGATCCGCGGCTGCACCGTGACCGAGGGACTGGGCATGCGGCTGGTGGGTGCGGCCCGGGCCAGCGCACTGGTCACCGGCCTCGGGGACGCCACCCGCCGCGGCCAGCTGCTGCCGCTGGGCCCGCGGACCGAGGCGTGGGCGCTGAGCACCCGGCTCGTCGACGACCCCGGGCCACTGCGCCCCCACCCGCCGGCGGCCCGTCGGCGCCGGGTCGTGCGGGGGGTCGCGCCTGGCCTGGTCATCCTCGCCGCCGGGGCAGTGCTCACCGTGACCGAGGGCTGGTGGGGGCTGCTGCCGGTCGGCGCGGTGCTCGCCGTCCTCGGCGTGCCGCTGGGCCTGGGGCGCTACGCCGCCCTCGGCCACGCTGTCGGGCCGCGCTCGCTGGCGGTGCGGGCCGGCTGGCTGGTGCGTGAGCACACCCTGCTGGAGCGGCGGGCGGTCGTCGGCTGGCAGGTGCAGCAGAGCCTGTTCCAGCGGCGGGCCGGGCTGGCGACCCTGCTGGCCTGCGTGGGTGCCGGCAGCGGTGGTTACGCGGCGGTCGACCTGGCCGCCGACGAGGTGTCGGGCTTCGCGCGGGCCGCGTCGGGCACCTGGGCGGGAACGCTGTGCCCCGCTTCCTGACCCCTCGGGGCCTACCGGGCCAGCAGGTCGCGCAGCGCCTCGACGACCTCGGCAGGGCCCTCCTCGGCCGTGAAGTGCCCGCACGACACGGTGCGGTGGTCCAGGTCCGGCGCCCACGCCCGCCAGATGGCGGCCGCGCCGGAGCTGAGGTCGGGGCCCCAGTCCGGCCGCAGCGCGGTCACCGGCAACCGCAGCTGGTTCCCCGCGTCGCGGTCGGTCTGGTCGTGCTCGACGTCGACGTTTCGCCGAGGCGCGGTAGTCGGCGACGATCGAGGGGATCGCCTCGCGCGCTGTCCGGACGACGCGACCCGCGGGTGAGGTGAGGAGAACCATGCCGATCGACGCCGAGGACCTCGCGGCGCTGCTGTCTCCGCTGGACCCGGCGCCGGGCCCCGAGCTGACCGGAGCGGGCACCGCGGACGGGTTGCACTTCCGCGGCCACGAGCTGACCGGCGACGCCACCGGCGCCCGGTTCCTGGAGTGCGTGCTCGAGGACTGCGACCTCGCCGGGGTGCCCTTCGACCGCGCCCGCTTCACCAGCTGCCGGCTCGCTGACCTGCGCGCCCCCGCCTGGAGCCTGGTCGACGCCCGGCTGCTGGACGTCGTGGCCACCGGCGGCAGGTTCGGCGCGCTGACCGCGCACGGCAGCGACCTGACCCGGGTGCGGCTGCAGGACCTCAAGGTCGACCTCGTCGACCTGGGCAGCGCGACGCTGGTCGACGTCACGTTCGCCGGCTGCACGATCGGGGAGCTGGACCTGACCAGCGCCGACCTGCGCGACGTCCGCCTCACCGACTGCACCGTGGGGTCGCTCGTGCTCGACGGCGTCCGCTGCCGGTCCGTGGACCTGCGCGGCGCCGAGGTGGCCCGGCTGGACGGCGTCGCCGGGCTGGCCGGCTGCACGATCAGCACCACCCAGCTGGCCGGCTGGGCGGCCGGGATGGCCACCGAGCTGGGCATCGCCGTCGGCTGAGTCAGCCCACGAGGAGCCGGCGCAGCAGCCCGGCGGCCGCGTTGGCCTGCAGCACCGCGGCATCCCCGCCGTCGGTCCCGCCAACCAGCGGGACGACGTCGGGCCGGGCGGCGGCCAGGCCCGCACCGGCGCCGCCCAGCACGCGGTGGCGGCCAGCACCCCGGCGACGACGTCCTGGGGCGTGGTCGGGGCCTGCCGGGTCGCCAGCAGCTCACCGGTCGCCGGGGCGACGAGGGCGGCCTTGGTCCAGGTCGAGCCGAAGTCGACGCAGGCGAGCCGCCTCACGCCCCGATCAGTCCGGCCGTGGCGGCTCCGGCGGTGAGCGCGTCGAGGCCGAAGGCCTGCACCGGGCCGGGCGCGCCGCTGGGCAGCCCGCCCTCCGCGGCCCGCACGGCACCCCAGGCCAGCAGGTCGGCGGTCATCACGTACGGGTCCGGGCCGGTCAGCCGGACGCCGGACACCAGGTCCCCGCCGGCGTCGCGGACCTCGGCCACCACGGAGGTGCGCACGCCGCTCTGCGGGGAGGGCGCCTCGGCCACCCGGCGACCGACCAGGTCGGCCAGCCGCGGCAGGGCGGACCGGGCGCCGGGCACCCGGGCCGCCCACGGTGTCAGCGGCGCCAGCCGGTGCGCGACCGCCGTCGCGGGACCGAACCAGTCGAGGAAGACGCCCACCTCGCGCAGCGTGGGGGCCAGCGACGGCAGCGTCAGGTGCTCAGAACCGCCCACCGACAGGCCGCGGCGGGTGCGTCCGTCGACGTCGAAGCGCCACATCCGGGCCCCGGCGGGCTGGGCGGCCAGCCGGCCCCCGGTGAACGCATGGCCCGGTTCGAGCAGCACGCCGACGAGGGAGACCAGCGTGCCGCGGGAGAAGGCCTGCCCGCGCACGCCGTCCAGCGTGTAGCCGATGTCCAGCCGGTGTGCCCGGTCCCCGGCCTCGGCCAGGGCCAGCGCGCCGGCGAGCGTCCCGGGCACGTAGTCGTGTCCGAAGGCGGTCAGCAGGGTGGCGCCGGTACGCCGCGCCCGCGGCCCGGCCTCCTCGACGACCCGGCGGAGGAACGGTGGCTCACCGGTCGAGTCCAGGTAGACCGCCCCGGCGTCGACCGCGGCGGAGACCGCCGGCTCGCCGAGCCGCAGGAACGGCCCGACGGTGGTGACCAGCACGTCGCCGCGGCCGACCAGGGAGCGCACGGACGTCGTGTCGGTGACGTCGGCCCCGGCCGTCTCCAGCGGCCCGGCGTCGCCGCCGAGCCGGGCGGCCAGCG
>JAOPUQ010000046.1 GCA_025963425.1 Modestobacter sp.
CTCGGACTCGACCGGCGACTCGGCCTGCGGACGCCGGCCGCGCCGGCGCGGGGCGACGGCGTCGGCCTCGGGCGGGGCCACGAAGCTGACGAAGGCCGGGATGGCCGGGGCGACCTGGGCCGCCGCCGGGGCGACCGAGTCCGGGTCGGCGGACAGCGCGGGGCGGGTGGCCCGCCGGCGCGGCCGGGCGGTCACCGTGGTCGGCTCGGGCGAGCTGAACGGTGCCGCGAAGCGGGGGGCCTCGTCGACCGGCGCGGCGGCCAGGACGGGTGGCGGGGCGGAGAAGTCGAGGGTTGCCCCGGGCTCCCCGTCGGCATCCTCGTCCACCTCCTCGGCGGCGGTGTCGGGAGCAGGGACCTCGGCGGCAGGGGTCTCGGCGGCAGGGGTCTCGGGTGCAGGGGTCTCCGCTGCCGGGGCCTCCGGCGCGGGGGCGGCCTGGGGGGTCTCCCCCGCCGTCCCCTGCTCGGTCTCGGGGGTGTTCTCGTCGATGCGGTCGGCCACGAAGGGCTCGCCTCCTGTGCGTTCCCGGGCGCCGATCGGAGTGTTCCGACTGGCGGCCGCGCAGGAACGCGGGTTGGGCGGGTCGAGTGGCCGCATCAGGTGCGGCCGGGAGTCCCGACCCGCGAAGTCTTGGGTGCGCGCCCCGGCCGGTGCGGCTGGGGCCCGGTGGTGCTGCGTGCTGTTCGCGGTGGTGCTGGTTCGCGGTGTTGCCGTGCAGGTGGTGCCGAAGATCGGTGCGCCACGGCTGGCAGACGTGGCACGACGACGACGCCCGGGCACCCGGCCCCCGCGGGTCAGACCTGCGCGTGCTCCTCCTGGCAGCAGGAGCTGGCCACGCGGTCGGGCCCGAGCGGATCGGCGACGTTCCCGCTGTCGTCGAGCCGGCCCTGCGCCTCACGCACGGCCCGGGGGGGCAACGGCGGGTGCAGGTCGGCGACGACAGCCAGGGCGGCCATCACGTCGTCCGGCCGTACCGTCGGCGTGAGCTGACGTACGACCACCTGCAGTATGGCACAACCTGCCTCTTCGGCCACCGACGCGGTGACCACGGCGGCGCGCGCATCGACGTCCCGGGTGCCGTTCTTGGTGCGCTTGGCGACCATGACCTCGTCGCGGGCCAGCAGCTCGGCGACGGCCGCGGTCAGCTCGCCGGCGTCCACCCCGGGCAGGTCGACCCGCCAGCGGGTCGCGTCGATCCGGTCGGCCAGCGACCCGGCCCCCTCCCCCGCCTCGACGCACTCCAGGACGTCGATCCCCGCCGGCAGCGAGGCGTCCAGGGCGGCCCGCACCTGCTCCGGGTCACAGCGCCTGGACAGCCCGATCTCGAAGTACTCCGCCTCCGACGCCGCACCGGTCGGGGCTGCGCCCATGTAGGAGACCTTCGGATGCGGGCTGAAGCCGGCGGAGAACGCCATGGGCACCTGGGCCCGGCGCAGCGCGCGCTCCAGGGCACGGGCCAGGTCGCGGTGGGAGGCGAAGCGCAGCGGGCCGCGCTTGGTGTAGCGCAGGCGCAGCTTCTGCACGGTCGGTGGCGGCGGCGGGCCGTCGGGCTGGCGGGCCATCAGCCGGTGACGGGCGTCAGCGGGATCAGCGTGCGGCCCGTGGGGCCGATCTGGATCTCGGTGCCCATGGTCGGGCAGACGCCGCAGTCGTAGCAGGGGGTCCACCGGCAGTCGGCGACCTCCTCCTCGGACAGTGCCTCCTGCCAGTCGTCCCAGAGCCACTCCTTGTCCAGCCCGGAGTCCAGGTGGTCCCAGGGCAGCACCTCGGTCTCGGTGCGCTCGCGGGTGGTGTACCAGTCCAGGTCCACGCCGAACGGCGCGAGCTCCTCGGCGGCGGCCACCGTCCAGCGTTCGAAGGAGAAGTGCTCGCTCCAGCCGTCGAAGCGGCCACCCTCGCGCCACACGCGCTCGATGACCCGGCCGACCCGGCGGTCACCGCGCGACAGCAGTCCCTCGATCACCCCGGGCTTGCCGTCGTGGTAACGCAGGCCGATGGAGCGACCGATCCGGCGGTCGGCGTTGATCGCCTCGCGGAGCACCTTCAGCCGGTGGTCGATCGTCTCGGCGCTGGCCTGGGCGGCCCACTGGAACGGGGTGTGCGGCTTGGGCACGAAGCCACCGATGGAGACGGTGCAGCGGATGTCCTTGGAGCCACTCGCCTCCCGGCCGGCGCGGATGACCTCGACCGCCAGGTCGGCGATCTCCAGCACGTCCTCGTCGGTCTCGGTCGGCAGACCGCACATGAAGTAGAGCTTCACCTGGCGCCAGCCGTTGGCGTAGGCGGTGGTGACCGTGCGGACCAGGTCCTCCTTGGACACGGTCTTGTTGATCACCCGCCGGATGCGCTCGCTGCCGCCCTCCGGGGCGAAGGTCAGCCCCGACCGGCGGCCGTTGCGGGACAGCTCGTTGGCCAGGGTGACGTTGAAGGCGTCGACCCGGGTGGAGGGCAGCGACAGCCCGGTATTGGTGCCCTCGTAGCGGTCGGCGAGCTCCTTGGCCAGCTGGCCGATCTCGGAGTGGTCGGCCGAGGACAGCGACAGCAGCCCGACCTCCTCGTAGCCGGTCGCCTTGAGCCCGGCGTCGACCATCGAGCCGATGCCGGTGATGGTCCGCTCCCGCACCGGGCGGGTGATCATCCCGGCCTGGCAGAACCGGCAGCCCCGGGTGCAGCCGCGGAAGATCTCCACGCTCATCCGCTCGTGCACGCTCTCGGCCAGCGGGACCAGCGGCTGCTTGGGGTAGGGCCACTCGTCGAGGTCCATCACGGTCCGCTTGCCCACCCGCGCCGGGACGTCGTCGCGGGTCCGCTGGACGGCGGCGATGGTGCCGTCACCGGCGTAGGAGACGGCGAAGAACCGCGGCACGTAGACGCCGTCGACCCGGGCCAGGCGGGCCAGCAGCTCGACCCGGCCACCGGGGCGGCCCGCGGCCTTCCAGGCGGCGACGACGTCGGTGATGTCGCCGACGACCTGCTCGCCGTCCCCGAGGACCGCGCAGTCGACGAAGTCGCTGACCGGCTCCGGGTTGAAGGCGGCGTGCCCGCCGGCGACGACGACCGGGTGGCTCTCGTCGCGGTCGACCGCGTGCAGCGGGACCCCGGCGAGGTCGAGCGCCTCGAGCAGGTTGGTGTAGCCCAGCTCGGTGGCGAAGCTGACGCCGAGCAGGTCGAAGGCGGCCACCGGACGGTGGGTGTCGACGGTGAACTGGCCCACGCCGGCCTCGCGCATGAGCGCGGCGAGGTCCGGCCAGACGGCGTAGGTGCGCTCGGCCAGCGCGTCCGGGCGCTCGTTGAGCACCTCGTACAAGATCATGAGGCCCTGGTTGGGCAGCCCGACCTCGTAGGCGTCGGGGTACATCAGCGCCCAGTGGACGGCGACGTCGTCCCACGGCTTGGTCTGGGCGTTGAGCTCCCCGCCGACGTACTGGATCGGCTTCTGCACCTGGGCGAACAACGGCTCGAGCTGGGGGTAGAGCGAGTCCACAGTCATGACGAGACCAGGGTAGACGTCGGCGGCCGCTCCACCCCCTCCCCCCCGGCGGCCACTTCGGCCGCCGCGGAGGTCAGCCCAGCTGCGGGAAGAACAGCGCGATCTCGCGCGCAGCGGACTCGGGCGAGTCCGAGCCGTGCACGATGTTGGACTGCACCTCGAGGGCGAAGTCGCCGCGGATGGTGCCGGGGGCGGCCGTGACCGGGTCGGTCGCGCCGGCCAGCGCACGGAACGCCTCGATCGCCCGGGGGCCCTCGACGACCAGGGCCAGCAGCGGGGCGCTGGTGATGAACTCGACGAGCGAGCCGAAGAAGGGGCGCTCGCGGTGCTCGCCGTAGTGCTCCTCGGCGACCTCGGCGGTCAGCGTGCGGAGCTCCGCGGCGACGAGGCGCAAACCCTTGGCCTCGAGCCGGGCGATGACCTGGCCGGCCAGGCCGCGGGCGACGCCATCGGGCTTGACCAGGACGAGGGTGCGATCAGCGGTGGGGGCAGACACGGTGCGGAAGCCTACGACACGCCGCCGAACCGTCAACGACGGTTGACAGGATCGACCGCGTCAACCATCGTTGACACATGGCCTCCCCCACCAGCGATGTCACCACTGCGGCGGCCGCCGACGACCCGGCGGTCGGGCTCCGCGCCATCCGCGCGCTGCGCGAGCTCGCCGACCGCCTGGAGGTGCTCCAGGTGGCCAACGCACGGTCCCGCGGCTGGTCGTGGCAGCAGGTCGCCGACGCGCTCGGCGTCACCCGGCAGGCCGCCCACAAGAAGCACGCCGGCAACAGGAAGGACGACTGAGGTGTTCGAACGTTTCACCGACGAGGCACGACACGTCGTGGCCGCCGCCCAGGAGGAGGCCCGCGCCCTGCGGGCCGACGAGGTGGCACCGGTGCACCTGTTGCTGGCGCTGGCCGCCGGCGGCGGCCCGGCCGGCCGGCTGATGCAGGCCGCCGGGCTCGACGCCGACCGGCTGCGGTCAGCCGCCCGGCGGTCCGGCGACCCGCTGGACGCCGATGCGCTGGCCGCCCTCGGTGTGGACCTGGACCAGGTGCGTGCCGCGGCCGAGGCCGCCTTCGGTCCCGGAGCCCTGGACCCGCCCCCGGCCGGTGGACACATCGGCTTCGCCGGCGGCAGCAGGCGGTCCCTGGAGGAGGCGCTGCGCTCCGCCGTCCGCCGCAAGGACCGGCGCCTGGACACCGGGCACCTGCTGGCCGGCGTCCTCGCGGTGGGCGACCCCCAGGTGGGCCGGGTGCTGCGGGAGCTGGGGACCGACCCCCGAGAGCTGCGCGACCAGGCCGAGGGCGACGGCGAGGTCGCCTGAGCTTCAGTCGACCGGTGGCTGACCGGCCGCGGGGGGCGCCGTGGGCGGCGGGCCGAACGGCGAACCCAGCAGCTCCTTGCGGGTCTGCAGCAGGTACAGCCAGATCAGCACGAACACGCCGCCGACCAGCCACATCGCCGAGCCGAGCAGCCCGGTGAGCAGTAGCGGCAGCTGCAGCACCGTGCCGATCAGCAGCCCCTGCGGCCGCCGCTGCAGACCGCACGCCAGCAGCAGCACGACGGCCAGCACGATCAGGAAGGTCAGCCGCGGCCCGGTCAGCCCCGACCCGCTCTGGGCGATGCCGCGGGGCACGAACAGGACGGTGATCGCCTCCAGCAGCAGGATCGCCGACGCCGCCCCGCCCAGCGCCTTGCCGGCGCGGACCGGGTCCGGCGCGGTCACGCGTTGCCCCCCGAGAGCAGGGTGCGGGCCTCCCCCGCGGTGATCACGCTGCCGGTGACGAGCACGCCGGAGCCGCCCAGGGCGTCGTCCGGGCCGGCCTCGGCCAGCTCCATCGCCGACTCCAGCGCGTCGAACAGCCGCGGGTGCACGCTGACCCGGTCGGCACCGAAGACGTCGACGGCCAGCGCCCCCAGCTGGTCGGCCGGGAGTGCCCGCGGCGAGCTGTTCTGGGTGACCACGAGCTCGGCGCACAGCTCCTCGAGCTCGGTCAGCATGCCGGTCACGTCCTTGCCGGCGACGCAGCCGACGACGCCGACCAGCCGGGTGAAGTCGAAGGACTCCCGGACCGCCGCGACCGTCGCCGCCATGCCGGCCGGGTTGTG
>JAOPUQ010000090.1 GCA_025963425.1 Modestobacter sp.
CAATGCCGTCGCCCAGGCGGGGGTCGCCGCCCACAACATGATCAGCGCCCAGGGTGAGCGCTGGCCCTATCTGGCGCTCCCGGAGTTCTGGTCCACCCAGTTCGGCACCGAGATCAAGTCCGTCGGCGTCCCGACCTACGCCGACCAGGTCGTCATCGCCCAGGGATCGGTGCCCGACCGCCGGTTCGTCGCCGTCTACGGCTATCACGGGCGCATCACCGCGGCGGTCGCCTTCGACCAGGCCAAGTGGCTGGAGTTCTACGCGGGGTTGATCGACCGGGCGGCGCCCTTCCCGCCGTCTTTCCGCACCGTCGACCAGCAGCCAGACGGGGAGCCGGTCGCCGCCGAGGTCCCGGACCGGCCCACGCACGAGGCCACCGTCGTGGTGACCGGCCACCGACCCAGCGAACGGCGGGCCGCATTCGTCCGCAGGACGTACCTGTGACTCTGCGGCGTCCACGCCCAGCCAGACCCTCGAGTTCCGGGAGGCGCCCACCATGACCGAGACCAGCACGGCGCCCAGCGACGTCTGGCAGCAGATCCTCGACTACTCCTCCCGCGCCGACCCCTACCCGCTCTACGCCGAGCTGCGCAAGACACCCGTGGTGCGGGCGGCGGACGGGAGCTTCGTCGTGAGCACCTACCGGGAGATCGTCGCCCTGCTTCACGACCCACGCATGAGCTCGGACCCGCGCAACCTCCCCGAGCTGGCCGCCGACGGACAGGCAGCCGGCGAGGGTTCCCCGGGGCTGCCGCCCAACGTCATACGGACAGACCCGCCCGAGCACGACCGGATCCGGCGCCTGCTGACCTGGAACTTCGGGCCGCCCCACTGCCCCGGTCGCATCGACGGGATGCTCCCCGACCTGCACGCGATCGTGACCAGCGCGATCGACGGTGTAGCGGCGAAGGTGCAGTCGGGCACGACCCGGTTCGACGTCGTCGACAACGTCGCCTATCCGTTCCCGGTCACGGTGATCTGCCGGCTGCTCGGAGTGCCCCGCGAGGACGAACCGCGGTTCCAGGCGATGTCCGATGCGTTGATCACGGCCGGCGACCCGGCCTCCGGCGGAATCGTCGAGCGGCGGCGCCGCGGCGACAAGGCCCACGCCGACCTCGTTCAGTACTTCACTGAGCTGCTCGACGCCCGCCGCGGCGAGCTGGGCGACGACCTGCTCTCCGCGCTCCTCAGCGGGGACAGCCCCGGGCCCCCGCTGTCACGCGCCGAGGTGCTGAGCAACGCCGCGCTGCTGCTCGTCGCCGGCCACGAGACGACCGTCAACCTCATCACCAACGGCATGCTCACGCTCCTGCGGCACCCCGGGGTGCTCGAGCGGCTGCGTGGCGGCGGCGAGCCCGGCCTGGCCGCTCGGGTGGTCGAGGAACTCCTGCGCTACGAACCACCAGTGCAGTACTTGCCCAACCGCAACGCCCTCGACGACATCGAGATCGCCGGCACTGTCATCCCGAAGGGGGTGCCGGTCACCCTCGTGCTGGCCGCCGGGAGCCGTGACCCGGACGTCATCCCGGAGCCCGACCGCTTCGATCCCGACCGCGAGCACAACGAGCACATGGGCTTCGGCGGCGGCGTCCACTACTGCTTCGGTGCTCCGCTGGCCCGTCCCGAGACACAGATCGCCCTCACCGAACTCGCCCACCGGCTGGGGAACCCACGACTCGTCGAGGACCCACCGCCCTACCGCTCCAATCCGTTCCTGCGTGGCCCCCGCCACCTCCTCGTCGAGATCGATGGCGTCGATCCCGCACAACCACGTCCATCGTGACCACGCGCCGTCGGCGACCGAGCAGGAGCCTCGGTGTCCCTGAGCGACCCGTCCGGCACGCCGTGATGGAGTCCTATGCGGTTGGCGCGGTCGCTTCCAGGTTGTCGTCGGCCCAGCGGGCAAGCTCTCGCAGTGCGGGCACGAGTTTGGTGCCGGAGTCGGTCACTCGTAGCGGACGGCGACGGGCGGGCCTTCCGCGACCACCCGGTGGACGAGGCCGGCGGTGGCCAGTTCGGTGAGCCGGTCGGAGAGCACCGAGTCGCTGGCCGCCGAGCTCAGGGCGACCGCCGAGCGGGAGGCGCTCGAGTACGGCCGGTGGCTGCTGGGCGACCGTCGCGCCGCGGCCTGAGCACACCCGCGCCGGGCGGGCGTTGCGCCGCCCTGCCGGACGGGGAGGTGGTCGGCCCAACACTGGCCATCGCGATCCCTCACCCTGTCCCTCACGCCGCCTTCAGGGCGAGCCCGGCCTGGCGCGGTACGAGCCACAAGGTGGCCCCACAGACCGTTGGCGGACTGTCGTCGGCCGGACCGTTGCCTGTCCGACGGCGGTCCTCGGCTCAGTTCGGGCTGGCATGGATCTCGATCGTCGGCGGGCGCAAACGCGCGTAGAGCACGGGGCGGTCGCACCCTCCCGCGCAGAGATCAGCACCCCGCGTCTGCGGACCCGGTCACGGAGATGGACCAGGGCGGTCAGGCCCCTCGGTGGCGAAGACACTGCACGAGTAGCCGGCGCGCCCGGCAGGGTGGTGCCGGGTGCCTTCGACCCTGGTGACGTAGGTCGTCCGCTCCTACGATCACCGGGTGTGGGCGACAACTGCCCGACGACCGGGCCGGCTGGCATGAGCGTCCCCCTGCTGATCGCAGTCGATGACGACCCCGACCTGCTGCGAGACGTCGAGCGGGAGCTGCGCAACCGGTACGAGGCCGACTACCGCGTCTGCTGCCTGAGCTCGACGGCCGAGGCTCTCGCCACGCTGGACGAGCTCGCGACGGCCGGCGAGGACGTCGCCCTGGTGCTCGCGGGCGAGGTGCTCGCGGGCGCACCCGGTACGGGGTTCCTCGCCGAGGTGCGGCGCCTGTTCCCGCACGCCCAGCGCGTCCTGCTGGTCGGGTGGGGGCACCTGGGGGACCCGAGGACCGGCGCGGCGATCTTCGAGGCGCTCTCCCGCGGGCGCATGGACCACTACCTGCTCCGGTCGTCACGACCGCCGGACGAGCAGTTCCATCTGGCGATCTCGAGCTTCCTGCTGGCGTGGGCCGACGCGCGGCGCCGCGCTCCGCACTCGGTGAACGTGGTCGGGGAGAGCTGGTCCGGCCGGGCGTACGAGCTGCGTGAGGTGCTCGAGCGCTGTGCGCTGCCCCACCGGTTCCTCCTGGCCGGCTCCGACGAGGGGCGCGCCCTCCTCGCCGGCGCGGGCCCGAGGAGGTTCCCGCTCCTCGTCATGCCCGACGGGAACGTCCTGGAGGACCCCAGCGATGCGGAGATCGCGAAGGCGTCGGGGACGACGGTCGAACCCGATGGGGACCAGTACGACCTGGTGATCGTCGGGAACGGACCCGCCGGCCTGTCCGCGGCCGTCTACGGCGCCTCCGAGGGCCTGCGCACGCTCTGCATCGACTCGGGCGGCGTCGGCGGGCAGGCCACGTCGAGCTCCTCCATCCGCAACTATCTCGGCTTCCCCCGCGGCGTCAGCGGCGGCGAGCTGGCCCGCCGGGCCTACGAGCAGGCGTGGGTGTTCGGTGCCCACTTCGCGTACATGCAGCGGGTCACGAACCTCCGACGCGAGCGCGGCGACATCGTCGTGGGCTTGAACACCGGCGGGGTCGTGGTGGGTCGCGCCGTCGTCCTGGCGATGGGCGCCAGCTACCGCCGCCTCGACGTCGCGGCTCTCGAGGCGCTGCACGGTGCCGGCGTCTTCTACGGCGCCGCTGCCTCCGAGGCACCGGTCGTGTCGGGAGAGGAGGTCTACGTCGTCGGGGGCGCGAACTCCGCGGGGCAGGCTGCCGTGCACCTGGCCCGCTACGCCAAACGCGTCACGCTCGTGGTGCGGGCTGCGCGGCTCGACGCCGGGATGTCGCACTACCTGGTCCGCCAGATCGAGGAGACCCCCAACATCGAGGTCCGCGCCGGAAGCGCGGTCGTCGGCGGCGATGGCGACGGCTGGCTGGAGCACCTGGTGCTGCGCGATCGCGCCAGCGGCGAGGAGGAGAGGGTCGGCGCCTACGCGCTCTTCCTGATGATCGGGGCCCGGCCGCACACCGAGTGGCTGCCCCCGACGGTCGAGCGGGACCCCGATGGTTTCGTCATGACCGGAGCGGACCTGAGCGACGACGCGCTCCGGGCGCTCGGTCGCCGTCCGCTGGCGCTGGAGACCAGCGTCCCGGGAGTCCTCGCGGTCGGGGACGTCCGACACGGGTCCGTGAAGCGCGTGGCATCTGCCGTCGGCGAGGGCTCGATCGCGATCCAGCTCGTGCACCGCCTGCTCACCGCGTGACTGCCTCGACGTTCCACACCAACACGACGACGAACGCCCCGGACCAGACGGTCCGGGGGGTTCGTAGAGGGCGGGGTGTGGTGGGGGGGTCTTCGTGGAACCGTCGAGGACGAGGCCGGGGCCGGGGTTCCACGAACGCTTCTCGACTCCTGCACCCCGCAGAGCGGGGATCGGCACCCATGTGTCGCTCGATGGCTGGCAAGGGTGCCTGGGGAGGAGTCCAGCGCTGGCCGCCCACCCGGGTCCGGCTGGAACGCTCCGGTCCTGGAACTGGGCCTCCGCCCACGCGCCCGACCGTCGGTGGTGTCCCCTGCCACCGCCGTCCCGCCCTCCATTCGACGGCCTTGACACCGGGAGTGCCCCGCACCACAGTGCGCTGGACCGTTTGCCGATCTTGTCCCACTGAGGAGACAGATGAGTGAGACGACGCAGTTGCCGTCGATGGTGCACGCCCGGCAGGAAGGCCGACTGGCGGACCCGACCATCGAGCTGAGCACCGACCCCCGGCTGCACCCGCGGCTGCTGGCGGCGCTGGCAGCG
>JAOPUQ010000112.1 GCA_025963425.1 Modestobacter sp.
ATGGCCAAGGGCGTGGAGGACAGCGCCTACTACCGCTGGGCGCGGTTCGTCGCGCTCAACGAGGTCGGCGGTGACCCGGCCCGGTTCGGGACGACGGTCGCGACCTTCCACGAGGCCCAGCAGGTGCGGGCCGAACGGCTGCCGCAGTCGATGACGACGCTGTCGACCCACGACACCAAGCGCAGCGAGGACGTCCGCGCCCGGCTGGCCGTGCTGGCCGAGCTGCCCAGCGAGTGGGCGCAGCTGGTCCGTGGGCTGCTGGCCCGGCACCCGCTGGGGGACCGGGCGATGGCCCACCTGGTGTGGCAGAACCTGGTCGGTGCCTGGCCGCTCTCCCGGGAGCGGGCGCACGCCTACGTGGAGAAGGCCGCCCGGGAGGCCGGCACCTCGACCACCTGGACGAACCCGGTGCAGGAGTTCGAGGACCAGCTCCACGCGCTGGTCGACGCCGCCTTCGACGACGCCACCACGCACGCCGAGATCGAGGCCTTCGTGGCCCGGATCGCGCCGTTCGGCTGCTCGAACTCGCTGGCCCAGAAGCTGCTGCAGCTGACCATCGCCGGCGTGCCCGACGTCTACCAGGGCACCGAGCTGTGGGACTTCTCGCTGGTCGACCCGGACAACCGCCGTCCGGTCGACTACGACCTGCGCCGGTCGCTGCTGGCCCGCCTCGACGGGGGCTGGGTGCCGCCGGTGGACGACACCGGCGCCGCGAAGCTGCTGGTGGTGTCCCGGACGCTGCGGCACCGCCGGGACTCCCCCGACGCGTTCGCCGGATACACCCCGGTCGAGGCCTCCGGGCCGGCCGCCGGCTCCGTCGTGGCCTTCGACCGTGGCGGGGTGGTGACCGTGGCGACGCGGCTGCCGGTCCGGGCGGCCGCGACGGGCTGGGGTGACACCGGGCTGCAGGTGCCCACCGGCGCCTGGCTCGACCTGTTCACCGGCGCTCGGGTCGTCTCCGACGCCGCCGGCGCCCCGCTGGGCGAACTGCTCGCCCAGCTGCCGGTCGCCCTGCTCGTCCGCGACTGATCGTCACGGGCCGGGGACGCCAGGTCGCCCCCGGCCCGCCTGTCGGCCGAAGGTCGTGGGCCCGTCCCGGATTGGAGAAGCGATACCGACCGGTCTCGCTCAGGCTGGGCGGGCGCTCGGGCCGCACCGGCCGGACGCGAGGCACCGGACCGCCGAACCCCGTCCGCCGGCAGCCTGACTCCGACTCACCCAGGACGGGGGCGGGGGACCCACGTTCCGACGCGCATGCGCGTCTCGGGGTGAAGCCGTGATCCACGGCCGGGCACCGATTCGTCCGAACCCGACAGCTCACCTCGTAGGCGGTGATCGGAGGATCACCATGTCCCAGAAGTCGATGAAGCACGCCCGCGTCCGCCGCACCCTGCGGGGTGGGGCCGTCGCGCTCGGCGCCGCAGCCGTCGGGATCGGCGTCTTCGCCGCCCCGGCCTCGGCCGCCCAGCACGACTGGTCCGGTGTCGCCGTGTGCGAGTCCGGTGGCAACTGGAGCATCAACACCGGCAACGGCTACTACGGCGGGCTGCAGTTCAGCTCGTCGACCTGGCTGGGCTACGGCGGTGGCAGCTACGCCGCGCGCGCGGACCTGGCCACGTCCGCCCAGCAGATCGAGATCGCCGAGCGGGTGCTCGCCGGCCAGGGTGTGGGCGCCTGGCCGACCTGCGGGAAACGGCTGACCGGGGGCAGCACCCCGGTTCGCTCGATCCCGGCGGCCGCTCCTCCGGCGGCGGAACCTGCCGCCGCCGGGTCGTCGTCCGGTGGCACGTACACCGTGCGGAGCGGGGACACGATGGCGGAGATCGCGGCCGCCCACGGCCGGAGCTGGCGGGAGCTGCACGCGCTCAACCGGTCGACGGTCAGCAACCCGGACATGATCTACGTCGGGCAGCAACTGGCGGTCTGACCGCCCGCTGATCGCAGGCAGGCAGCCGGGGGCACGCCGCCCCCGGCTGCCCGCCGGTCAGAAGCGGATCGCGTCGATCACCTTCACCCGCACCGCCAGCAGCGCGGGCAGCAGGCCGGCCAGCGCACCGACGCCGGCGGCCGCGACGAGCCCCTCCACGGCGGCCTGGACCGGGAAGCCCGGTTCGTCGGCGATCGGCACCCCGTTGTTGAACCAGTCGACCAACGGCAGGTTCCGCACCACGACCACCGCCAGCGCGACGGCGGCGAGCCCGGCGAGCACCGTGGCGACCACGCTCTCCAGCATGATCGCGCCGAAGACCCGGGCCGAGGTGGCGCCGAAGCTGCGCCGGATCCCGATCTCCCGGATCCGCTGGCGCACCGCCATCATCCCGACGTTGAACACGCCGAGCCCGCCGAGCAGCAGCACCACCGCGCCGGCGCCGCGCACCGCCAGCCGCAGCGTGTCCAGGGTCTCGGCCAGCCCGGGCGAGTCCTGCCGGTAGGCCTGCACCTCCAGGCCCGGCAGGGCCAGGGGCAGGTCGCTCTGGACCGCGCTGATCACCGCGTCGGCCTGGTCGTCGGGCACCCACAGCTCCAGCGTCGGCGGCCCATAGCCGAGGGGGTTGGCGGCCGGCGCCGCACCGGTGTCCATCCCGGACCGGTCCACCCGGTACACCGTGGGCTGCGGATAGCCGTCCCGGACGACGCCCACCACGGTGGCGGTCACCGGCTGCGGACCACCCAGGACGACGGTGCGCGGCGCGGTCAACGGGCCCCCGCCCAGCAGGTCCAGCAGGTACTCGTTGACCACCAGCGCCGGGGACAGCGACGTCCGGTCGCCCTCCCGCAGCCAGCGCCCGGCGACCGGCTGGATCCGGTGCAGCGGTCCGTAGGACGGCGACACCTCGGTGACCTGCAGGCTCTGCGTGCCGCCGGGCAGCCGGAACAGTCCCTCGCCGTAGCCGACGGTCGCGTAGGTGGTGATGCCGTAGCGGTTCAGCAGCCCACCGAGAGCGGCCTCCCAGCGCGCGGCGTCCGGCGGCATCCCGGTCATCGGGTCGTAGGCACTCAGGCCGATCGTCGCCGCCCGGCCGCCGGAGCGCTCGGCCTGCTCCTGCTGCACCTGGGCGACGATCAGCCCCAGGCCGGTCACCGAGGTCATCGCGAAGACGGCGAGGAAGACCCCCACCAGGGAGAGCACCACCCGGGCCTTGTGCACCCGGACCTCGCTCCACGCCTCGGCGAGGACCCCCAGCAGGCCGCTCACGGGACCACCTCGGCGACCACCGGCGCCATCGGGGTCAGCCGGCCGCCCTCCAGCCGCAGCTGCCGGTCGGCCAGCGCGGCCACCGCCAGGTCGTGGGTGATGGTGACCAGCGCCGTGCCCTGCTCTGCGGTCGCCTCGGCCAGCAGGGCCATCACCGCCCGGCCGGTCTCGACGTCCAGCGCACCGGTCGGCTCGTCGGCCAGCACCACCCGGGGCCGGCGGACCAGGGCCCGGGCGATGGCCACCCGCTGCTGCTCACCGCCGGAGAGCCGCTCGGGCACCTGGTCGGCGCGGTCTCCGAGCCCGACCCGCTCGAGCACCTCGCGGGCCGCCCGGTTGCGGGTGAGGAACTCCCGTCCCCGGGCGTAGAGCAGCGGCGCGGCCACGTTCTCCGCCGCGGTGCGTCGGGGCAGCAGGTTGAACTGCTGGAAGACGAAGCCGAAGCACTCCCCGCGCAGCCGGGCCCGGCGCCGGCCGCGCAGGCGGTCGGTGGGCTCGCCGTCGAGCAGGTACTCCCCCGCCGTCGGGCTGTCGAGCAGCCCGAGCACGTTGAGCAGCGTCGACTTGCCCGAGCCCGATCGCCCGACGATCGACACGTGCTCGCCGGCCTCCACGGTCAGGTCGACCTCGGTGAGGATCGGCAGCACACCGCCGTCGGGCAGCCGCACCTCGCGGCCGATGCCGGTCAGCTGCAGCTGGCTCACCCGCCGAACCCGCCGTAGACCATGCCGCCCGTGTCGCCCTGGACCGGGGTGTCGTCGGCGACCGGCACGAACTCGAGCACCGACTGCCCCTCGGTCACCCCACCGGTCACCTCGATCAGCTGCCCGTCGGTCAGCCCCAGGGTCACCGGCGTCTCGACCGGCGTCCCGTCCTCCCCGAGCACCCAGACGTTGCCGGCCCGCACCGAGCCCTGGACGGCGGTGATCGGCAGGGTGAGCACGTCGGTCGCCGTCCCGGCCTGGACGGCGACGCTCGCCGCCATCCCGGAGAAGACCGGGGTGCCCGGCGGCACGGCGCAGCGGGCCGTCGTCCCACCGGTCGCGGTGCCCATGCCCGGGTCGGCGGCCGGGTCCGTGCCGGTGCCGGCGGCGGCCGGCGGGGCGCCGAGGGTGAGGCCGGTGCAGGCGAACGGCGCCGGCCCCCCTTGCACGGTGACGTCGGCGGTGGATGGCGCGGACAGCAGCCGGAACTGGTCGGCCTGGGTCAGCGGCGCGGTCACCGACAGGGTGCCCGGGGACACCGAGCCGACGGCGTCCCCGACCGCGACGACCTGGTCGACGAGGACGTCCAGGGCGGTGAGCGTGCCGCCGGCGGGCGCGGCGACGGTGACCGTCGTGATCAGCGGGTCCCGCGGGGTGACCACCGGGTTGCCGTCGGGGTCGGTGGTGGTGACCGGATCGCGCTCGGTGGTCACGGTGACCTGCAGCAGCCCCTGCCCGGCGGACACCGCCGCACCCTGGGCGACGAGCAGCTTCCTCACCGTCCCGGCGGCGGTCGACTTGACCGGGACGGCAGTGTCGGCGACGACGGTGCCGGTGACGGTGACCGTGTTCTGCACGGTGCCCAGGGCGACGGGCACCTGCGGGCTCTCCAGCGACACCGGGGCCGGTTGCGCCACGTCGCCGTCCACCTGGTCACCGCCGCCGCCGCGGAAGGCCAGGACCACCAGCGCCACCGCGATCACCGCCCAGATGAGCAGCCGCAGGACGGGGAAGACCAGGGTCCGGACCGTGGTCACGGGCACCCCTTTCCGGATCAGGCCCGGCCGCTGCCGGTTGGCGGCAAGGTAGTGGTCCCGACCACGCCGTGGGGACTTCCGCCCGGCGTGTCGACCCCGACGGTTGACCTGCGGGTACGCGGGCATGATCTGCAGCGCCCGTCCGTCACTCTTCCCCGCACCGCCCCGGAGGCCCCCGCATGTCCGACCCCGTCGAGTTCGCCGTCTGGGCCCCCTTGCCGAAGCGGGTGCGCCTGACCGTCGACGGCGCGGTGCACGACATGCAGCGCGACGACGCCGGCTGGTGGCGCGCCGAGGTCGAGGCAGCGCCGGAGGCCGACTACGGCTTCCTGCTCGACGACACCGAGCCCGCCCGGCCCGACCCGCGGTCGCGCCGGCAGCCCGACGGGGTGCACGGGCTGTCCCGGCGCTTCGACCCCGCGGCGTACTCCTGGGGCGACGGCGCGTGGACCGGCCGGCCGCTGGCCGGCGGCGTGGTCTACGAGATGCACGTGGGCACCTTCACCCGCGAGGGCACCTTCGACTCGGCGATCCGCAACCTGGACCACCTGGTGGACCTGGGCGTCGACTTCGTCGAACTGCTCCCGGTCAACGCCTTCAACGGCACCCACAACTGGGGCTACGACGGTGTCGCCTGGTACGCCGTCCAGGAGACCTACGGCGGGCCGGCGGGCTACCAGCGGTTCGTCGACGCCTGCCACCAGCGCGGCCTGGGCGTGATCCAGGACGTCGTCTACAACCACCTCGGGCCGTCGGGGAACTACCTGCCGGAGTTCTTCCCGATCTTCGCCGAGGGCGGCGCCAACAGCTGGGGCAGCTCGATCAACCTGTCCGGCCCGGACTCCGACGAGGTGCGCCGCTACATCCTGGACAACGTGCTGATGTGGCTGCGCGACATGCACGTCGACGGGCTCCGGCTGGACGCCGTGCACGCCCTGGTCGACGAGCGCGCCACCCACCTGCTGGAAGAGATGGCCACGGAGGTGGAGAGGCTGTCGGTGGCCGAGGGCCGGCCGCTCACCCTCATCGCCGAGAGCGACCTCAACGACCCGAGCATGGTCACCCCGCGGGTCGTCGGCGGAAAGGGCCTGGACGCGCAGTGGAGCGACGACTTCCACCACGCGCTGCACACCACGCTCACCGGCGAGGGCCAGGGCTACTACGCCGACTTCGCCGCCGCCGGGATCGGCGCGGTGGCCAGGACGCTGACCGGCGCCTACTTCCACGCCGGCGACTGGTCCAGCTTCCGCCGCCGGCACCACGGCCGGCCGGTGGACACCACCGCGCTGCCGGGCTGGAAGTTCGTGGGCTACCTGCAGGACCACGACCAGATCGGCAACCGGGCCGTCGGTGACCGGATCTCCGCCTCGCTGTCCGCCGGCCTGCTCGCCGTCGGCGCCACCCTGGTGCTGACCAGCCCCTTCACCCCGATGCTCTTCATGGGCGAGGAGTGGGGTGCCTCCACCCCGTGGCAGTTCTTCACCAGCCACCCGGAGCCCGAGCTGGGCAAGGCCACTGCCGAGGGCCGGATCGGCGAGTTCGCCGAGCACGGCTGGGACGCCGCGGTGGTGCCCGACCCGCAGGACCCGGAGACCTTCACCCGGTCCAAGCTGGACTGGGCGGAGCTGACCGAGGAGCCGCACGCGCAGCTGCTCGCCGTGCACAAGGCACTGATCGCGCTGCGCCGCGCCCACCCGGACCTGGTCGATCCCGATCTGCGCGCCGTGGCGGTCAGCTGGGACGACGCCGACCGCTGGCTGGTCGTGACCCGCGGCTCGCTGCGGGTGGTGGCCAACCTGTCCGACCAGCCGCGCGAGGTGGACCTCGACGTCCCGGCGTCGGAGGTGCTGTTCGCCACCGGGGAGCTGCCCACGCTGGACGGCGAGACCGTCACCCTGCCGGCGGAGAGCGCCGCCGTCATCGCGACGCGCTGACCGTGCGGCGGCTCCTCCCCTCGCCCGGCCCGGTCGACGACGCCGCCGGGCTGGCCGAGGCCTACCGGCTGCCGGCCGGCCGGCACCTGCGGGTGAACTTCGTCGCGGCGCTGGATGGCGCGACCAGCATCGCCGGGCGCAGCGGCGGCCTCGGCTCGGACGGCGACCGCCGCGTGTTCCGCGTGCTGCGGGCGCTGGCCGACGCCGTCCTGGTCGGGCACGGCACGGCCGCCGCGGAGGGCTACCGGCCGGTGCTCGCCGACTCCGCGGTGGGCCGGCTGCGGGTGGCGATGGGCCGTGAGCCGACCGCGCCGGTGGTCGTGGTCTCCCGGCGGGCCTCGCTGGCAGCCGACGACCAGCTGGTGACCGACGCGGCGTCGCCCACCGTGCTGGTCACCTGCGCCGCCGCGGACGCCGGCCGCCGGGCCGCGCTGGCGACGGCCGGCGTCGAGGTGCTGGTCTGCGGGGACGACGACGTGGACCTGCGTGCCGCCGTGGACGCCCTCGCCGAGCGCGGCCTGACCCAGCTGCTCTGCGAGGGCGGCCCGTCGCTGTTCTCCGCGGCGCTGGCCGCCGGGGTGGTCGACGAGCTGGACCTGTCGATCGCCCCGCTGCTGGCCGGCGGGGCACCCGGGGTGCTGGGCACGGGCGCCCTGCCCGTCCCCGTGCCGGCCCGGCTCGTCCAGGTCCTCGAGGAGGACGGCTACCTGTTCACCCGGTACCACCTGTCGGCCGGCGGCTGACCCGCCGGCACGGCACGGGCGGCTGGGCCCTCAGAAGGGAGCCGGCTCGTCCACCGGGGAGTCGGGCCGTCCGTCCAGGTGCGGCGGCCCGGTCGGGGCGGTCAGGCCGGTGGGGGTGCGACCGTGAGGGTCCCGTCGGCGCCGAGGGCCTCGGTCCCGCCGGGCGCCTGGTGCTTGCCGTGGTGCTGGTGGGTTCAGTAGCCGACGAGATTGCCGGCCGCGGTGCGGCCGAGCGGATGGCGGAGGTCGTGGTCCAGCTCGCCGGTCCGGACCCGCATCCGGCCGCCGGGAACCGGCAGCGCTGGTCGCGGGTGCGCACGAACCGGTGCAGGGCGGCCGACGGACGGTGGCCCGGGGTCCCGGTTGGTGGCCCAGCCCAGGCCGATCGGCCAGGGCGTGGTGCACGCCACGCCGCGGCGGCGACAGGCCGACCGCCGGCAGTGCGCGGCCTGCACCCGACCCAGCGGCCGGTCGCCCCACCCACCGACGGCGCTCGGCCGGTCGCCCCGGGTGGCGGTGCGGTGGACGCTCCGACCGGGCCTCGGCCGCCATGCCGGCATGGACCACGGGGCGTGGGCCGGGCTGCTGCAGCTGTGACCTGTCGGACCCGGCTGCTTGACTGACCCCATGGACCTGCCCGTGCCCCCGCCGGTCAAGCCGATGCTGGCCAAGCCCGCGGCGAAACTGCCCACCGGCGACGGCCTGTACTACGAGCCCAAGTGGGACGGCTTCCGCTGCATCATCTTCCGTGACGGCGACGAGGTGGAGCTCGGCAGCCGCAACGAACGCCCGCTCACCCGCTACTTCCCCGACGTGGTCGAGGCGGCGAAGGCGCAGCTACCCGAGCGTTGCGTCGTCGACGGGGAGATCGTCGTCCCCCGCGGGGACCGGCTGGACTTCGAGTCGCTGCTGCAGCGCATCCACCCCGCCGCCTCCCGGGTCAGCAAGCTGGCCGCGGAGACGCCGGCGTCCTTCGTCGCCTTCGACCTGCTGGCCATCGGCGACGAGTCACTGCTGAACACGCCGTTCGGTGAGCGGCAGGCCCGGCTGCGACAGGCCCTGTCCGGTGCGCAGGCGCCGGTGTACGTCACCACGGTGACCCAGGACGCCGAGCTCGCCCAGCGCTGGTTCGCCGAGTTCGAGGGCGCCGGGCTGGACGGCGTCATCGCCAAGGGGGCCGACCTGCCCTACGCCCCCGACCAGCGGCTGATGACCAAGGTCAAGCACGTGCGCACCGCCGACTGCGTGGTCGCCGGGTTCCGCTGGCACAAGAGCGGTCCGGTCGTCGGGTCGCTGCTGCTGGGGCTCTACGACGACGCCGGCACGCTGCAGCACATCGGCGTCGCGGCGTCGTTCACCATGAAGCGCCGGGCCGAACTGGTCGAGGAGCTCGCCCCCCACCGGGCCGACGCGCTGTCCGGGCACCCGTGGCAGGACTGGGCGAACGCGCAGGTGGAGGGCGACGACGAGCGCCGCATGCCCGGCGCCACCAGCCGCTGGAACGCCGGCAAGGACCTGTCCTGGGTGCCGCTGCGCCCCGAGTTGGTGGTGGAGATCCGCTACGACCAGCTGGAGGGCAGCCGGCTGCGGCACACCGGCCAGTTCCAGCGCTGGCGGCCCGATCGGGACGCCCGGTCCTGCACCTACGACCAGCTCGACGTCCCGGTGAAGTACGACCTGGCCGAGGTGCTCGGCGGCTGAGCACCGCGGGCGGGCGACAGCCGGTGCTCCTACCCTGGGGTGATCATGATGTTGCACCGTCGCCGCCCGACCCCCGTCAGCCTGGCCCTGACCAGCCTCCTGGCCGCCGTCCTGGCCCTCGCCGGCTGCACCTCCGCCGACGACTCCAAACCCGGGGCCAGCCCGACCTCGGCCAGCGGCACGACCGCCCCCGCGGCCGACCCCATCGACTGGACCGACTGCAACGGCCAGATCCAGCCGATCATCGCCAACCGCCCGGGCTCGGACCGGCCGCTCACCTTCTCCTGCGGGACGACGACGGCGCCGGTCAGCTACGACGACCCCGAGGGGCCCACGCTCCAGCTCTTCCTCGTCCGCGCCGTGCTGGCCGGGCAGACCGACCGCAAGGGCTCGCTGCTGGTCAACCCCGGCGGTCCGGGGAGCTCGGCCACCGACGCCGCCATCCAGTCGGCGCTCACCCTGCCGGTCGACGTCCTCGCGCGGTTCGACGTCGTCGGGGTCGACCCGCGCGGGGTCGGGCTGTCCACGCCGATCGAGTGCGTGTCCGACGAGCAGAAGGACGCGCTCACCGCCGCGGAGCCGCGGCCCACCACCCCCGAGCAGTTGGACGCCGCCTTCGCGCAGGCGCAGGCCGTGGCCGACGAGTGCTCGGCGAAGTACCACGAGGCGCTCGGTGCGTTCAACACCGTGGCCACCGCCCGGGACATGGACCGTGTCCGGGAGGCGCTCGGCGACGAGCAGCTCACCTACCTGGGCTACTCCTACGGCACGACGCTCGGCTCCACCTACGCCGAGCTGTTCCCCGATCGGGTCCGGGCGCTGGTGCTCGACGGCGCGGTCGACCCCGACACCGACAGTCAGGGCGCCGCCGAGGCACGGGCGCAGGGCTTCGAGGCGGCGTTCGACGCGTTCGCGGCCAACTGCACCGGCCTGGTCGGCGGGTGCCCGGTCGGCGGGGACCCGCGGCAGTTCCTCAACGACGTGCTCGCCCAGGCCGCGGCCGCGCCGATCCCGAGCAGCCGCGCCGGGGAGACCCGCCAGGCCACCCCGGGCCTGGTGCTCACCGGCGTCCGCTCGGCGCTCTACCAGCCCAGCGCGTGGCCCCAGCTGGCCCAGTCGCTGGCCAGCGCCCGCAACGGCGACTCCGCCGGGATCCTCACTCTCGCCGACACCTACACCGGGCGGAACGAGGACGGTACCTACAGCAACGTGATCGATGCGAACCTGACCGTGAGCTGCGCCGACACCGACGAGAAGTTCAGCGCCGCCACGGTCCGCGGCCTGGTGGCCGACTGGAACGCGAAGTACCCGCTGTTCGGCGCCGACGCCGCCACCAGCCTCTATACCTGCTCGGTCTGGGACGCCCCGCGGACGCCGCTGCCCGATCGGGACGCCGAGGGCAGCGCCCCGATCCTGGTGATCGGCACCCAGGGTGACCCGGTGACGCCGCTGCCCGGCGCGGTCGACATGGCCCAGGACCTGACGAGTGGGGTGCTGCTCACCTGGCAGGGCAACG
>JAOPUQ010000119.1 GCA_025963425.1 Modestobacter sp.
CGGAGAAGTACGAGTACGCGGACGTGACGGTCACCGTGCTCCCCCGGAGCGCCCTCCGGAAGGTGGTGATCGAAGGCCCGGGCCCCGCGGTGCGGGAAGTGTCGATCAACAGCGGCTCGGTCTGGCACGGCACACCGGACGGCACAGACTGGTCATGGCCCCCGCTCGGCCAGCTCTCCCTGTATTACGAGGGGCTGGAACGTCGGTTGCTGGTACCGGCCAGAGGGCGCGCCTCGGCCGGGTTCGACGTCCTCGTGGACGAGTTGATGGCAGACCTTCCGGGGTAGGCCGCAGCCCGGCTGATGACCCGGTCGGTGGCGCCGACTAGAACCGGGGCCGGCTCGGTCGGGCCGGCTCCGGGCACGCGACACAGTGCGCCGGAGAAGCAGCGGGCCGTCCCCGCGATGCGAGAACGGCCTGCTGGAACGGTGGAGCTGAGGGGACTCGAACCCCTGACCCCCACACTGCCAGGCCGTCTTGATCGCGTTCATGGGGGTTCGCTCCGGTTCCGTAAGCGCCGCGACCTGCACGTTCGAACCATGGTGGACTTCCGCGCACAACCGCGGAGGCCGTTAACTGCAACCACAACTGCAACCACTCTTGAAGTGCGCACGAACGGTCGCGGGTTGGCGACGCGTCACTCGGCGCGTTCCGTCGGCAGTACGACGCCCCCTGGTCGGCCGGCATACGAGTCCAAGCTCGGCCTGCCCGATCTCCTCGACGACGCGGTGCTCTCGCCTCTTACCGACCAGCTGCTCGCCCTGCTCCAGCAGAGCCACGTCGATCACACGTCGATCTACCGCGGCCCCAGCGCGGCCGCCCGCGGCGACGCCGAGGCACGCGCGGCCTGGTCCCCGACCTCGCGGCGTTGGACGGCTGGATGCAGCGCTGGCGCCCCCTGGGTCCGGACGCCGACGTGGTGGACCGGGTCAACCCGGTCTACTTCCCCCCCGTAACCACCTCGTCGAGGCGGCCCTCGCCGCCGCGACCGACGGGGACCTGGATCCGCTCCTGGACGCAATGGCCACCCCCGACGACGAGCGCCCTGGCCTCGAGCTCTACGCCGCCATCACCCCCAAGGATTTCGGCGCGCCTACCGGACCTTCTGAGGGACCTGAGTTTTCGCCCCGCTGCTGCGGTGAGGCCGAACGCGGGGCGAGGATCGTCGACTGGATCGAGGCCTACTACGGCCCCCGCGGGCGCCATTCCTCGCTCGGCTGCCCCAGCCAGTGCAGTTCGAGAACCTTCACACCGCCGCGGTCACCGCGGCATGATCGCCTGACCCGACATGTCCGGAGAACCGTGGCCGGCTCGAGGATGCCTCAACGGTGCGTAGGAAAGGCGTGCGTCGCTCGCTAGCATCAACGACGTCGGGACGGAAGGTCGACGCCATGCCCACCAACCCATGGGTTGCGATCGACGCGACGGCGTCGCCGTCGCTGCGGGCCAGCGAGCTTCGGCGGGTCTGGGACCACTACCTCGCTGACGGCCGCCTCGAACAGCCGCGCCGGCCGATCGCCGAGTCCTGGCGCCGCTCGCGGAACGCCGGCATTGATCCCTCCAGCAGCCGGGCCCCGACGGTGTTCGCGGATCGCCGTGACATTGGAGAGCGTTGGGCGGCCCATCCGCTCCAGGCGGCCGCGCCGTTGATCCGTCGCTGGCTCGGACCCGTCGCCAACGAGAGCGACCAACTGATCGTCGTCAGCGATGCCGACGGCATGCTTCTGTGGTTGGAGGGCGACGCGGGGGTCCGCTCGGCGGCCGACGCGGCGAACTTCGTCGAAGGCGCTCTGTGGAGCGAGAACGGCACAGGCACGAACGCGATCGGGACCGCGCTCGCGGCCGACCACGTGGTACAGGTGCACGCGGCTGAGCACTTCAGCGAGATCGTCCACGGCTTGACCTGCGCTGCCGCACCCATCCACGATCCCGAGGACGGTCGGCTGCTCGGCGTCATCGATCTCACCGGGTTGATGCGCCAGGCGCACCCGCGCAGCGTCGCCGCGGTCGTGGCGGCCACACGGGCGGTCGAGGCGGAGTTGCGCGTCCAGACGCAGGTCCGCGACGCGCGACTCCGTGCCCGCCACGTGGACCGCCTCGCCTCCGCCGGCGACAGACTGGCGCTCGTCAGTCGCAGTGGCCGCGTGATCGCCGCTCATCCGGACGGATTTCTGCACGCCGCGCGGCTCGAAGTCCCTCCTGGTGGTGGCATGGTCGTGCTCCCGGGCGGACGACCTGGGATCGCTGAGGCGCTCGACCTCGACGCCTACCTCGTCCGTGCGCTCCCCGACGCCCGCGGTGGGCGTCGCCGGTTACGGAGAATCCCGGCCACCACCCTCGCGAATGGAGCGGTGGACGATCCGAACGAGTGGCGTCACGCGCAGCTCGAACTCAGCCGGCTGGCGGAGGAGCAGGGCGCCCTCCGGCATGTCGCGACCCTTGTGGCCGGCCAGGCGACGGCGGAGGAGATCTTCGCGACCGTTGCCGAAGCGGTCGCCCGGCTCTTCCGGGCGGATTGCAGCAGCATCGGTCGGTACGAGCCCGACGGAACGATGACCGTGACGGCCTCCTGGACCAGTGGAGACCGCGCACTACGGGTCGACACAGAGGTCTGGCCCGACGGGGACAGCGTCGCAGCGCTTGTGCAGCAGTCGGGTCGGCCCAGCCGGCTCGACGACCACGAGCGCGTGTCACGGCCGACCGCCGAGATCGCGCAGGCTCGCGGCTCCGGGACGCGCTCCACTGTCGGTGCCCCGATCCTCGTCGACGGTCGCGTCTGGGGCGTGATCCTCGCGGGCCTGCCGGGGCCGGGGCCGTTCGCCGAGGACACCGAGTCGCGGCTCATGGGCTTCGCGGAGCTCGTGGCGACGGCCATTTCCAACGCCGTCGCCCGCGCAGAGCTCAACGCCTCCCGAGCCCGCATTGTCGCGGCCGCTGACGACGCCCGTCGCCGCATCGAGCGCGATCTGCACGACGGAGCGCAGCAGCGCCTCGCCTCCCTCGTGCTGGCTCTGCGCGTAGCGGCAGGCAACGGCACGGCGGAACCCGCGGAGTTGCGGGCGGAGCTGGCTGGCGCCGCGGACGCCGTGACGGTGGCGCTCGACGAGCTGCGCGAGACCGCGCGCGGGATCCACCCGGCGATACTGTCCACAGGCGGACTCGCGATGGCCTTGCGGGCGCTCTCCCGCCGCTGCGGGATCCCCGTGCAGCTGGATGTCGCGACCGGTGGACCGCTGTCGGAGCGCATCGAGGTGGCGGCCTACTACGTCGTCTCCGAGCTGCTCACGAACGCGGTCAAGCACGCGCGCGCCACTGTCGTGCATCTGGCGGTCGAGCAAACCGACGGCAGGCTGTGCCTGTCGGTTCGCGACGACGGCATCGGCGGCGCGGATCCAGCCCGAGGCTCGGGTCTCATCGGCCTGCGCGACCGGGTGGAGGCGATCGCAGGAAGCATCGTCCTCGACAGCCCGCCAGGGGCTGGCACGGCGGCGCTCGTTTCCCTTCCTCTGGATTGAGTGGGCGCACGACCACGTACACGGTGTGGGCGCTGGCCGGAACGCGCCACAATCCGAACTCACCAACCCCAGTGTGGCCCCGCTTTGATCTCGGCTACCTCGGCGGCGCTGCCCTTGAGCTTGTCCATGCCGCTTCTCGTCACCCCAATGTTGCGAGCCGGGCGAGCACCAGTTCGGGCTCAGCGTCACCGGGGATCTCGGCCAGGAGGACCTTGGCGCCGGGCGGCGAACCGTCGACCCAGAACGACGGAGGCACCACCGCTCCTCCGGTCTCATCACCGTGCAGCTCCAGCGCGACGTCGGTGCGCAGTGCCAGCCCCCAGCGGTAGTGATCAACGGCGTTGATCACTGGTGAGTACGTCGCGAGGTCCTCGTCAACGAGTCCGTCGAGACCGTCGTGGTCGGCCCGACGGCCGTCGAGGATCAGGAGGGTGATCGGGCACGTCTCGAACCGGCGCAGCCAGTCGGCGACGTACATCGATGCGGACTCACCGTGGTCGGGCTCGATCATCGACACCTCGGGATTCCCGGCAGGAGCCTGGGCCAGTGCGAGCCAGCGCAGGGGAGCGGGGATCTGCAGCGCCAGCGGCAACCGGCTGGACGAGCCGAGGACTTCGACGAGGCGGACCACGGACGCAGCCAGATCCCGGTCGGCAAGGAGGGTCTTGAGGGCGAAGCCGGTGCGGGAGCGTGCTCCCATGGCTTCGATGAGATCGGGCCTGTGGGCAAGATGCTGGGCGTACACGGCCTCGACGTCGACCAGGGTGAGGTCCGGGTGCAGCAGGCCCTGCGCCTGCCCGAAGTAGCTTTGGCACTCCGCAGGTTCCGACCAGGGCACCGGTGCGCCATGCAGGATCCGGGCGGATCCGTAGGCCGTGTGGTCGAGAATCAGCGGGACTGCTCGACCAGTGGGCGGGCTGGCCAGCACAGCGTCGAACTTGGTGGACATTGCTTGCTCCGGAGGCGTCGGGTCGGAACGGGAGAGATCACGGGAGTGGGGGCCGCATCCGCGACCCCCACTCCGTGGGCGGGGTCAGGCCCGCCGTCGTACGGTCTCGCCGTGCTTGGTCTCGAGCTCGGCGACGCGTGCCTCGAGCTCGGCGATCTTCACCTCGCGACGGTCCGGGATCATGATGATCGGCATCTTGTCGATGGTCGCCTTCACCCGACGGGGTCCGTCGATCTCGAACACCGTCGCGGTGAGCTCGTCGGTCTCGTCGCCCCACGAGCCGTAGTACCGGAGGTCCGCCGGCGGCTCCTCGGTCACCCAGGAGTCGACGAACTGCTGGTAGGGCCGGCCGCGCTCGAGACGATCCTTGCGGGCCTGGGCGCGCAGCTCGGCGGTGCACTCGGAGTCGAGCCGGAAGGTGTCCGCGTCGTAGGCCACCGCGAAAATGTCCCGCGCGACTTCGGCGCCGATCCGGCCGAGCTCGACGTCCTTGACGACCGACTCAGGGTCCCTCTCGAGCGGATCTCCGTAGCCGCCACCGGCCCCCTGGGAGATCATGTAGAGCTCGCCGTCCTTGGCGACGTCGAACTGGAGCCCCATGTGCTGGGTGGAGTACTTTCCGCCTTCGAACGGCTGCTCGTTCATGACCTTCTCCATCGAGAGGTCGAACTTGCTCGGGTCCTTGCGGATGGCGTCGTACACGTTGACGCCCTTGACCGTCGCCAGCGGGTAGGTGCCGCAGCCGTAACCACCGAACATGCCGTAGATCGAGGAGAACTTCGACCCCGACGTCACCGTCATGAAGCCCCAGTGAGGCGTGCCCTCGCTGGCGACGATCATCTCGTAGCCCATGCCGCCGGTGAACTTGCCGAACCCCATGTTGTCGCGGACGAGACGCTTCGAGACCAGCTGCATGAACGGCACCTCCTCCTCCATGACCTCCTGCTCAGCGGTGTCGGCCATGGCGCAGAAGAGCGGGGAGACGGCGTCCTCGCCGTCCTTGAACGGCTTCGCACCGCCCGGCATGCCGTTGAGGTCGGCGCACAGGTTGCCGACAGTGTCGCCGTGCTGGGTGATTCCGCCCCACAGGAAGGTGTTGATCTGGTTGAACCAGTTGGCCACCACGTTGGAGTACTTGTCGGGCGTGGAGAACTGCATCTTCCCGTAGAGCGCCTGCATCATCGAGAACCCTCGGAAGGATGCCTGGAGGGACTGCCCCATGGGTGCGTCGTATGACGCGTCGGCCCAGGTGCCCTCGTCGGAGATGATCTCGATACAGCTCATCGCCGAGGTGCATCGCGGTAGGTCGGGCCACCAGAAGGCGAGGATCGCCTGCATCATCATCGACTTCACCGAGCACAGCGGGGAGTTGATGGCCCGGTTAAGGATCTCCGGACCGGTGCCGCGCAGGTCGACTGTCATCTTGTCGCCCTTGATGTGGATCTTGCACGCCAGCTTGATGAGGATGTTCTCCTTCAGCGTGCTGTCCATGAACTGGTTGAAGCTGACCGTCCCGTCGGGGAGCTCGCTGATCCGGCGGCGCACCTCGGTGTCGACGTCCTCGACCGTGACGCGGAGCGCGGCCACGAACGCCTCGACCCCGACCTCGTCGATGACGGCGTCCACCCGCTCCATGATCCGCCGGACCGATCCGATCTTGACCTTGAGGTCCGCGAGCTGGAGCTTGGGGTCGCGCACGGAGTGCTGCAGGAAAGTGAGCAGGTCGCGGCGCAGGTGACCCCTCTCCACGATCTTGAAGGGGCTCATGCGCAGACCGTCGTCGAACGCCGTCTCCGACCCCGAAGGCATACCGCCTGGTTCGCACGCGCCGTTCTCACCCTCGTGGATGGTGGCGGCGACCCAGGCGATGATCTCGCCGTCACGCATGATCGGCATGATCATCGACTGGTCGGTGTTGTGGACGTTTCCGAACCGGGCATCGTTGTGGATGAAGCCGTCGCCCTCGTGGATCCCCACGGTGGGCTCGTCCTTCCAGTACTTCATGATGTAGCGGATCGGGTGGTGCAGGATCGCGGAGAACGCGATCACGCCGTGGCAGGACAGGTAGGACACGTCTCCCGCCCCGGTGTAGATGGCGGTGGTGAGATCTCCCCACTTCGCACCCGGAGCGGCACCCTGGGCCTCACACATCTCGTAGCCCTCGTCCAGCGCGCCCGCGATCCGCTTGCGGATCCGTTCGACGGTCAGCCGGTCGACGCCCTTCGCGATGCACGCGTCCTCGTAGACAGAACGCTCGGCGATGGTGTGCGAGCGCATGATTTCGGGGTCGGGGCCCAGGAACAACGTGGTCTCGTCCATGAACTTGGAGACCCACTGCGTCTCCAGCTCGGTGAGGGCCTGCGGCTCGTTCTCGAGGGTGGTCATGATTGTTCTCCTGTTCTCGGTCCGGTCAGTCCTGCAGGAACCACACGGCGCCCTGCTGGGTGGGCTGCAGGTGCCACCCCGGCTCGACGAGGAAGGTGGTGTTCTCGGTCGTGACGATCGCCGGACCCGGGATCACGTGCTCGTGGGTCAGCGCGTGCTGGTCGTAGATCGGGGTGTCCAGGCCCCCGTCGTGGTCGACGAAGTGGACGTTGCGGTGCGCGACGGGCTCCGGAACGCTCCGGCTACCGCCGTACTCCAGAGAGTCGAAGCGGACGACGTCGCCGTCCACGTAGGACGCCACCCGGATGGTCCCCACGCGGATCCCGGCCTCAGGGGCGGCGCAGTTGGCGCCGAACCGGTGGCTGTAGACGTCGCCGAAGGTCTGGATGACATGCAGGACATCGCCGACACCGTTGATCCGGTTGATGTCGACGGAGACCGCCTGGGTCAGTAGCTGGTTCCCGTAGCGCATGTCCAGCTCGAGCCGGTACCTCACGTCCCGGGCGTCGAAGCCCTGACGGAGAAGGTCCTCGAGGCCACGCTTCTCGAGCTCCTCGACGATCGCATTGAACTCGTCGTACGTGTCGTAGAGGCCGCGGGTGGTGGCGTTGTAGAGGACGACGTGGGCGCCGCGCTCGTGGAAGTGGAGCTGCCGCATGTTGCCGGCTCCGCAGGCAGAGAACACCGACGAGAAGGGTGGCGCGAGCACGCGCTTGATGCCGGCCTGCTTCGCGATGCCGCAGGCGTGCAGGGGACCGTTGCCGCCGTACGCCAGCATCGTGAAGTCCTCGGGGAGATAGCCGCGTACGCGCAGTTCCTTGCCGATGCCGATCGCCATCTGCTCGTCGACCCCGCGCTTGATCTCCTTCACCACGTCGAGCACGTCCATGTCGAGTTCGTCGCAGAGCGTCTCCTCGATCGCGAACACCGACCGCTTCGGGTTGAGCTTGATGTAGCCGTTGGCGTAGTTGTCAGCGTCGAGGTAGCCGAGCAGCAGGTCGGCGTCGGTGACGGTCGGGCGCAGGCCGCCGCGGTCATAGCAGGCGGGGCCGGGGTTGGAGCCGGCAGACTCCGGCCCGATCTTGATCGCGTTGTGGATCCGGTCGTACGACGCGATCGAGCCGCCGCCCGCCCCGAGGGTGTCGAGGTGGACCATCGGCACCGAGACCAGCCAGCGGTCGATGGTTGGCAGGAAGTCGTAGTGCTTGACGCCACCCTCGGGCACCAGGCCGATGTCGAACGACGTGCCACCCATGTCGGTGGAGATGACGTGACCGAGACCGGTCTCGGACGAGAGGTGCTCGGCCGCACCCACACCGGCGATGGGGCCGGAATGGATGGTCTGCAGGGCGTCCGTGGAGTTCATCTGCGCCATGCCACCGGAGTTGTGGATGACCAGCATCGGCTTGTCGTAGCCGAACTCGCGCAGGTTGTTCGACAGTTGGCTCAGCGCATGGAACATGATCTCGTGCAGGAAACCGTCGACGATCGTCGAGGTCGCCCGGACGTACTCGCCCTTGCGGCCGGAGACCTGGTGCCCGAGCAGCACGGGGATCGCGCCGAGCTCGTGGGCGGGGAATTCCTCGAGGATGATCTCCTGGATCTGGAGCTCGTGCTCGGGGCTCTCGGTGGCATTGGTGAGCGATACGACCAGGGCCTCGGCGCCGGCGTCGACCAGCTCGCGCACGACGTTCCGAACGTCCTGGGGATCGAGCCGGGCCACGACCTTGCCGGCGGAGTTGATGCGCTCGCGCACCGAGCGGATCAGGTGCCGGGGAACCAGGGGCTCCGGGCGCTCGGCGGCCGGCAGGTTCTGCTGCATGGAGTTGTCGAGACCCTCACCGTAACCGCGGCCGCGGGACAGCGGGATGGTGTCCTCGAAGCCGTGGGTGACGATCGCGCCCACCTTCGGCCCCTTGCGCTCGATCAGCGCGTTGGTGCCGAGCGTGGTGGCGTAGCGGACGGAGTCGACCTCGGCGAGCACGGTGCCCCTGTCGAGCTCGGCGCCCTTGCAGGCCAGGTCCAGGGCTTCGTTGAACCCGAGGGCCAGGTTGTGGTGGGTGGTGAGTGCCTTCGCCTCGATGTACTGGTCGTCCCACACGAAGAAGCAGTCGGTGAAGGTGCCGCCGATGTCGACGGAGATGCGCTTCATGGTCCTGGGTTCTCCTTCGGTCTCAGCGGATGTGGCCGGTGGCCTGGTGGTGGGCGGTGTACTTCTGGGCGTCCTCGCCAGGGCCGTAGGCGAAGACCGCCTCGGGGTCGGTCCCGCGCTTCTCCCACTGCTTGCGGAGGGCGTCGATGTCCCAGACCATGTCGACCGTCGGGGGGTGGCCCGGCGGGACGTACTCGGTCTCGAGCTGGGTTGCGCAGCCGGGGCAGTAGAACTCCAGGATCCGGCAGTAGGTCGGGTCCGGGGAGAACGTGAACTCGTAGCGGTCCGGGTCGAGGATCGGCTGGTGGATCTCTCGGGGGTCCCGGTCGTAGACGAGGGTGCCGGGCTTGTAGTTGCCGCGGGCGTCTCCGAGGTCGTGCGCGCAGACCCGGCACACCCAACGTTCGGTGTCGAGATCGATGAGCAGGTACTCGGTCATGGGAACTCGCATGGTTTCTCTGCCTTTCCTGAGGTCGACCGGTTCAGAGGGTGTCGGTGAGGATCAGGTCACCGTTGGAGGTGACGTCGAAGTGCCAGTCGGCTGGCACCCGTGCCGTGAAGAACGGCCCTTCGACGATCGCCGGTCCGGCCCCCCCGGCGCCCGGCTGCTGGTCATCGAGGACGTAGACGCTCACCTCGTCGACGTGCTGGGCACCAGCCCGGACCTCACGGACGCTGTGTGACACCGCCGCGCACGGAGTGACCTCGGCGTCGTCGGCCAGGGTCGGGTGCGGAAGCGAGGCTGCGACATCGAGACGGAGGGAAGCCCGGTTGCCGCCGATCTCCAGCTCGTCGCCGCGCCGGTACGGGCGCACCTCGACCGGCTCACCGTCGTGGGTCTCCACCGACAGCAACCAGCTGGTGGTGCAGTCCGCGAGCTCGTAGCCCTCCTGGAACATGTCGCGTTCGGCTCGGACCAGCATGTCGTCGAACGTCGCTGACGCGACGTCGGAAGTCGGCTCCGGGAGGCCGACCTCGTAGGACTTGCCGATGTCGGAGAAGCTGATGCCGAAGGCGGAGAAGACCGCTGCCATCCGGGGGATCAGGACCCGCTTGACTCCCGCCAGCCGTGCGGCACCGCAGGCGCTCATCGGGCCGGCACCGCCGAACGCCGCCAGCGTCGTGTCCTCCCGCACCAGGTTGGAGATCGCGCCGGCCAACGCCTCGTAGTACGCCGTCTCCATCTGGATCAGCGCCTCATCGAGGCTGGTGCCGAGCGGTCCGGCGACGGTCTCGGTGATCACCGCGCGTGCCCGCTCGGCGTCCAGCCGCAACTGCCCGTCGAGGTAGGTGGCCGGATCCAGGACCCCCAGCAACAGCTTGACGTCGGTGATGGTGGCCTCAGTACCGCCCAGCCCGAAGCAGGCCGGCCCGGGGGCCGCCCCCACGGACCGTGGCCCGACCGTGATCCGGCCGTCGGACACACCGATGACCGAGCTTCCGCCGACGCCGGCCGAATGCACGTTGCTCATCGGGAAGGAGGTCGGGACGCCCGCGATGTCGCCGCGTCTGACGGTGGCGATCTCACTGTCGACCACCGAGCCGACGTCGGTCGTGGTTCCACCGACGTCCATCATCAGGACGTGGGAGAGCCCGTAGCTGTGGGCCAGGGCCTGGGTTCCCTCCAGTCCGCCGCGCGGACCGGACGAGTACGTCTTGAGGGCGACGGCCTTGGAGACGCGGGAGGAGGCGCCGTCGTTCCGGTAGACCAGGAGCGGGTTGGCCACCTTGTGACTGCGCAGGCGGTGCTGAGCCTGGTAGAGGAACCGCTCCATCACGGGGTGGAGGAAGGAGTTCAGAATGCTCGACCAGGTACGCCGGTCCCGGTCGCGGTCGCCGATCAGCTCCCAGCTGTAGAGCAGCGGAACCGAGCCGAGCAGGTGGCGGGGGAACTTTCGGAGCAGGATGTGCCGCAGTGCCTGCTCCGCCGCCGGTGACTCACCGACGACGACGATGCGGGCAGCCCCGTCGGTGGTGAGCTTGTTGACCTTCTGCACGAGGTCGAAGGCGAGAGCTCCGTGATCGAGTGAGAGATCGACGCTCGCCACCCGCTCACCGACGAGGTCGGTGAAGAGCTTCTCTGCCTCGGGGGAAGCGCGCAGTTCGTCGACAACGGCCAGGTCCTCCACCACGAGCCCGATCGCGGGGCCCTTGCGCTCGACGAGCGCGTTGGTGCCTTGAGTGGTCGAGTAGCGAATGTGCTGGGTTTCGTGGAGTAGCCGCTCGAGGTTCTTCTCGCCGTACTGGGTAGCGGACGCCTTCTCGATGCCGTCGAAGAGACACTGCGAGAGGTCGTACGGCGTGGTGATCGTCTTGGTGAACGAGAAGCCCTCGCCGTCCCACACGCAGATGTCGGTGAGCGTGCCCCCGTTGTCGATGTTGATGAGGTGGTTCATGCCTCTCCTTGGTCGTGAGGGCTTCGGGTTCGTCGTGCTGGGATCTCGTAGAGACCGGGGCCGGAATGCCCGTGCCGAGAACTGTGAGCTGTGTCTCAGGGGGCCTGGTGTCCGAAGAGTCGGACACTTCGCGGCAGGCCACGTCCGTCGTGCTGGGAGGCGCGCTCGACGAGCTGCCCGCCGCCGATCTCGGGTCCCACCTCCGGGGGCACCGCAGCCGTCCGATTCGCCACCGTCCGCCCGTTGCGCCAGCCCAACGGGCGGACGACGTGGGGCTGGACCTGCGGCGGTGTCTGAGGAGGACCCCGCCCCCTCCAGGCAGCAGGAATCCCTGCTGTGGGCTGGCTGCCACCGCAGATGGCGGCTGGTGGCGATGACCGGCATCACGTGTGCGTTCACCCTGAGGCGGCGGCTCGTACTGTGACCGGGGCCACGGTGAGGTGAATGCGCGAGATGATCGAGCCGGCGGACAGGAGACTGCGGATCGCAGCTGCGCGGGCGGCGTTCCTCGACGCCGGAATTCGCGTCGCCGACGGGGTCCCCGACATGATCGCTGCTTCGTGGGAGCGCAGCGCCTCAGCCGGGGTGGGCAACACCAGTCCGTCCCTGCGGCACTACGACGACCTGGACGTGCAGAGCAGGCTGGTCCGGTGCGCCCAGCCGGTGATCGACCGGCTCACTGAGGAGACAGCGGACCTCGCGCTGAGCATCGCCCTGACCGACAGCCGGGCCCGCATCCTCAGCCGCACCGACACAGCTCGCACGATCGGCGTGCTGCTGGACAGCGTCTCGCTCAGCAGCGGCTTCGGTTACGCGGAAACGGAGGTCGGGACCAACGGCATCGGGACCGTCCTGGAGTCCGGGGGTTCGGTGCACATCCACGGCCCCGAGCATTTCGTCGACGCGCTGCAGCAGTTCTCTTGTTTCGGTGCCCCGATTCGGGACCCGATCACCGGGCGCATCGAGGGCGTCGTGGACCTCAGCTGCCTCGCCGAACATTCCAGCCCGCTGATGCACTCCCTGGTCAGGTCGGCGGCACGGAAGATCGAGCGAGGGCTGCTCGTCGACCACAGCCCGTGTCAGCAGGCTCTCTTCGACGCCTACCTGAAGACAGATGCCCGGTCACGCGAGTCAGTGATGGCCGTCGGCGACAGCATCGTGATGATGAACAGTCAGGCGCAGGCGCTGTTGACGGCCACCGACCAGGCGATCCTGCAGGAGCATGCCCGGTTCCTGGTGGCCCGTCACGATGCGCCCGAGGACCGGGTCGAGCTGCCCTCAGGGATCGTTGTGCGGATCCGCGGCACGAGAATCGTTGTCGGCGCAGCGATCGCAGGCCTGGTGTTCGTGATCTGCCGGACCGAGCCGAGCAGGAAGACCGCGCCGCAGAAGCTCGACGACGTCGTGCTTCCGCCGCCCATGGGGATTCCAAGGCCGCGAATCGGTGATCGACCTTCGCCAGCGATCGGCCATCGAGCACCGATCGCCGACGGTCAGACCCCCTCGTGGCGGGTCGCTGTCGACGGCATCGAGTCGGCGCTGCGTGGCCAGGAAACTCTCCTCGTGAGGGGCGAGTCCGGCGCAGGCAAGTTCACCCTGGTCACGGAACTCTTTCATTCGTTGCACTGGGGCGGCCGCAGTGTCAGCTTCGATGCCGCCTTCATCGCGTCGACGACGTACGACGACGCCGAAGAGGCATTGCGCGTCGCGGCGGTGCCCACGCTCTACCTCGTGCGCAACGTGGACGAGCTGGCCGCAGAGGGTGTCGAGCGACTGGGCAACTTCATCCTCACGGCGGTCGAGGCCGAGGCGCCGGTCAACGTCGCGGCCACCGTGTCCGACGTGAGCGTCGATTCCGAACTCCCGTTCCGGGAGCTCCTGCCGTACTTCCAGACCGCCGTGACCGTACCGCCGTTGCGGCAGCGCAGCGCCGACATCGGATCCCTGGTCGTCCGCCTGCTCACCGAGCTTGCCCCTCAGAGGGATGTCCGGATCACCGACGAGGCGATGCGGCTCATCTGTCGTTACTCGTGGCCACGCAATGTACGGATGCTCGAGGAGGCTCTACGCCACGCGCTGCACAAGAAGCCCGTCGGCTTGATCGACGTGACCGACCTGCCGGGCTACTGCTACACCACAGCCCGACGCGCCCTTTCGCCACTCGAGCAGGCCGACCGCGACGCCGTCATCGCCGCACTCAAAGAGGCAGGGGGTAACAGGGTCCATGCAGCCAAGGCGCTGGGCCTGGCACGCTCCTCGCTCTACCGCCGCTTGACGCAGTACGGCATCACGACTGTGTAAACCGTCGTTGCCGAGGCAACTCCCTCACCAATACGCTCGAGGTGCGGCGGAGCATCCCCCGGGTCCGCGGCGGCCTGGTCTATGAGGAGCCCAAGACCCATCGCAGCCAGCGCACCCTCCCCCTGGTCGCCGCGCCCCACGAGCAAAGGCAACCAAGCTCGGCGAGCAGCTGCTGGCCGGCTCCGAGTGGCACGACGAGGACCTGGTCTTCGCCCAGCCCAACGGCCGGCCGACCACGACGACTGGACACGCCTGCTGCAGGAGGCCGGCGTCCGCCCGCACGACCGCCGGCACACCGCCGTCACCGTGTTGCTCGGCGAGAACGTCCCCCCGCGGGTGGTCATGGAGCTGCTCGGCCACAGCCAGATGCGCACGACCATGGACATCTACAGCCACGTCATGCCCGCCCTTGCCCGCGAGGCGGCAGATCCACATGGGCGCCGTGCTGCTGACGAGCAAGACATTGCCAACTGCAACCACGAGGATCGCTGAGAGCTCACAAGACCAAGAAGGTCCTGCTCAGATGGGTGGAGCTGAGGGGACTCGAACCCCTGACCCCCGCACTGCCAGGCCGTCATGATCACGTTCACCGACATGGGCCACCGTACGCGACATGGTCCTCACCTGCGTATTCGCCGGTACCCGGACTCCGGCGAACATGCCTGAACCACCTCGCATTCGGCCCAACTGCAACCACTGATGCCGAGTCCGGGCCGGTCTTCCGGTTCTGAGCGGGCCGGGCCGCGGTCGCTCTCAGGCCGGAGCCGCGGCGGGCTCGGCGGTCGCCGCCGTTGGGTTGGACACGTCCGCGAAGTCGGCCGCCCAGGTGATGGTCGCGGCGCGAGGCCGTGGACTGGTCAATCCCCCCACTCCTCGTCCGTGGGGTCATGACCACGCACGTCCGGACCGTGCTGGCCACGGCCGCCGTCGCCGAGGTCGCCCACGCCCTTCCTCGACCAAGACCCGCAGCATGCCGGTGGTCGACGGCGAGCGGCTGGTCGGGATCGTCAGCCCCGCGACGTCCTGCGCGCACTCGCCCGCCCGGATGACGAGACCAGACGCCACGTAGCTGACCGCGACCGGGATGAGGAAGCCGAGCAGCTCACCGACCGTGGTCCCCGCCACCCATCGCCGCCAGGCGGGCTCCCGGCACGCGCGCTGGCCCGGGGGTCGACGTCGCGGGACGTGCGGCCCGGGCGCGGGAGATCGGTACCGGTGGCCATCCCATCAGCGTGGCGGGTCGACTCCCCCACCCCAGGGGCCACGGACCCTCCGTGCGGGGTCCGGTGCCCCTGCCGTCGACGCCTCTCGTCGTCCACGGTGGACCCATGGACGCTGACATCCGTCGGGCACGGACGCTAGCCGCGAGGGTCCGTGCCCACGTCGTGAACCCGGTTGTCCGTGGCCTGCTCCGTTCGCCGGCGCACCGGGTGCTGTCCCGATCAGTGCTGCTCCTCGCGTACACCGGCCGGCGCTCAGGCGTGCGCCGGGAGCTGCCGGCCGTGTACGCCGTGCTCGGGGACCGCTTCGTCGTGGTCGCCGGGCAGCCGGACACGAAGACCTGGTGGCGCAACTTCGCCGGCGACGTCCGACCGGTGACCGTGACCGTGGCCGGTCGGCGCGGCAGCTGTCGGGCCCGGCTCCTGGAACCGCGGACCGCCGAGCACCAGCTCGCGCTCGACGCCTACCGCAGGCGGTACCCGCGCGTACCCGTCGAGGAAGCGACACCGGTGCTCGTCCTCTCCCCTGACCACCAACCCTGATCGAGGAGTGGCCGTGCGACGACGCCCATGGGCTGACCTCACCCCGCGCCAGCAGACTGCCGTCCTCGTCGCGGCCGCGGTCCAGCTCTCGCTGGCGGCCACGGCGTGGGCCGACCTGGCGACGCGGGCGCCCGGGGAGGTGAACGGCAGCCGGACGACGTGGGCGGCGGTGATCGCCGTCAACCTCGTCGGGCCGCTGGCCTGGTTCCGCTGGGGCGGGCGGGCGCGCGGCTCCGCGCAGCGATGACCCGGACAGTGCGGTCCGCCGCTGGGCCGACGTCCCAGAGGAGGTCCGTTGATCCCGACCCGCACCGACCCGACCACCGGCCCACCCACCCGGACGACGACGGAGCCGTGGGCGCCATCGCCGCCGACACCGGCCGATCTGGCTCGGCAGGTACGAGACGTCGTCGCGGACCTGCCACGGTTCCTCACCGCACCGCTGCTGCGGCGGTGGCACCTCACCTGGGGCGCCGGACCGGCGGAGGTCGCTGACCGGATGCCGGGGGACGACCTCTTCCCTCTGGCCCAGTACCGCAGCACCCGCGCGATCACCATCGCCGCGCCGCCGGACGAGGTGTGGCCGTGGCTGGTCCAGGTCGGGTGCCTGCGAGCCGGCTGGTACAGCGACGACCTCCTCGACGACCTGGCCCGCCCCAGCGCCCGCGAGGTCGTCCCTGCGCTGCAGGACCTGCAGGTGGGCATGTGGTTGCCGATGGCTCCCACGCCGTCGGCGACATCGTCGTTCGTCGTCGACAGCTTCGAGGCGCAGCGCTGGGTGCTGTGGCGGACTCCGAGCAGCAGCTGGGCCTGGCGGCTGGTCGCGCTACCCGACGGCGGCACCCGGCTGGTCACCCGGCTGCACGCGGTCTACGACTGGCACCGGGCCAGCACCGCGCTCTGGGCGCCGCTGATGGAGTTCGGCGACTTCCCGATGATGCGGCGCATGCTGCGCGGGATCCGGCAGCGCGCTGAGGCGGATCACCGCCGGCGGGTCCCCCTGCCGGTCGACGCACGACGGCTCGCGCTGATCCGCGGCGTGCACACGGCGGCCTGGTTCTCGATCGAGGCCTGCGTCGGCTACCTGCTGTGGTCCGGCGCAACCGGCCGCAGTGACCGGCGGGCCGGCGTGGCCGCGGCGGTCGTCGCCGGCGAGTGCCTGATCTTCACGGCCGACGGGTTCCACTGCCCGATGACCGGGCTGGCCGAGGCCGCCGGCGCGGCCACCGGATCGGTCACCGACATCTACCTGCCCGCCTGGGTCGCCCAGAACCTGCCGGCGGTCCACCTGCCGCTGCTGGTGCTCATCGGCTGGCTGCACGGGCGGACCCTGCGCCGGGGCGGCTCACCGAGGACGACGTCACGGAGTCAGTGGCCGCCGCCGACGTTGCGGCGCAGGGCGCGGTAGACCTCGTCCAGCCCCCACACCAGCAGCGGCATCGGGACGAGCAGGGCGAGCACCCAGCCTGGCAAGGCGGCGGTGCCGAAGACCGACTGCAGCGGCGGCAGGTAGATCACGGCGGCGGCGAACACCAGCTCGAAGGCGATGCCGGCCAGCAACAGCGGGTTGCTCCACAGCCCGATGGCGCGCAGCGAGCTGTGCTGGGTCCGGGCAGCGAACGCGGTCCCGATCTGGCAGGCCACGATTGCCGCGAAGGTGGCGGTGGTGGCCTGCAGGTAGACGTCGTGCAGCGGGCTGCCGCTGCCGGTGGCGGCACCGGGAGTCCAACCGCCGCGGGTCAGCACCAGGAAGAACAGGCCCATCGAGAGCGCGGCCGACAGCAGGCCCATGAGCCCCCAGGCGCGCAGGAGCATCGCCTTGTCGATGACGTTCTGCCCCTGTCTGCGCGGTGGCCGGGCCATCAGGCCGGGTTCGGCCGGCTCCCGACCCAGGGCCAGGGCGGGCAGCGTCTCGGTGCCCAGGTCGATGGCCAGGATCGACAGCACGGTCAGCGGCAGCGGCACGAGCCCGCCGGACAGTGCGAACACCAGGAACGGCACGACCTCGGGTACGGCGTGGGCGAAGATGTAGAGGACGAACTTGCGGACGTTGTCATAGACCCGCCGGCCCTCCTCGACCCCGGCCACGACGGTGGCGAAGTTGTCGTCGGTGAGCACGACGGCGGCCGCCTCGCGTGCCACCTCGGTACCGCCGCGGCCCATGGCCACCCCGACGTCGGCGTGGTGCAACGCCGGTGCGTCGTTGACGCCGTCCCCGGTCATGGCCACGACGTTGCCGCCGGCGCG
>JAOPUQ010000173.1 GCA_025963425.1 Modestobacter sp.
TGCGGCAGGGCGAGTACGACGTGCTGGTCGGCATCAACCTGCTGCGCGAGGGCCTCGACCTGCCGGAGGTGTCGCTGGTGGCGATCCTCGATGCGGACAAGGAGGGCTTCCTCCGGTCGGGGACCTCGCTGATCCAGACCATCGGCCGCGCCGCCCGCAACGTGTCCGGCGAGGTGCACATGTACGCCGACAAGATCACCCGGTCGATGGCGCTGGCGATCGACGAGACGGCGCGCCGGCGGGAGAAGCAGATCGCCTACAACACCGAGCGGGGCGTCGACCCCCAGCCGCTGCGCAAGAAGATCGTCGACATCCTCGACGGCATCTACGCCGCGGCGGAGGACGCCGAGTCCTCCACCGAGCTGCTCGGTGGGTCCGGGCGGCAGCAGTCCCGCGGCAAGTCCCCGGTGCCCGGGCTGTCCTCCCGCGGGCCGAAGAACGGGGCGAAGTCCGGCTCGATCGACGTGCAGGGGCTGCCGCGCAACGAGCTGGCCGACATGATCAGCTCGATGAACGAGCAGATGCTCTCGGCGGCGCGCGAGCTCAAGTTCGAGGTGGCCGCCCGGTTGCGCGACGAGCTCAACGAGCTGAAGAAGGAGCTGCGGCAGCTGGACGCCGCACACGCCTGAGGCGAGCCGGGGGAGGTGTCGTGCAGCGCGAGGAGCTGGTCGCCACGGTCGGCGGCAAGGCCTTCGCCTTCATCGGCCTGGACGCCGGCACGTCCCCGGGGGACCGGCCGGAAGAAGAAGCCCACCGCCGGGAACGCATCGGAGCCCTGCGGCGTTCTGGCACATGGATCCCCACCGGGTTGCAGCTGTCGGCTGCCCAGGGTGGCCGGGTCCGTGGAGGGGAGTATCCCCACTCGGCACCGTCGTCAGCACGAGGTCCCATGACCTCCGGCGCTGCCGGCCGGCCCCTGAGGGCCGGCGGGAGAGACCTCCGGCACTGGCACACCCCTGTCACCCCGGAGGAACAGCCGTATGGACGTCCCGTTCTGGATCTGGGCGGTCACGATCGCCGCGATCGTGGGCATGCTCGTCTTCGACTTCGTCGGCCACGTGCGCACGCCGCACGCCCCCTCGCTGCGTGAGTCGGCCACCTGGTCGGCCGTCTACGTCGGAATCGCCGTGGTCTTCGGGCTGCTGGTGCTGTGGTTCGCCGGTCCGCAGTTCGGTGGCGAGTACTTCGCCGGCTACATCACCGAGAAGAGCCTCTCGGTCGACAACCTCTTCGTCTTCGTGCTGATCATGGCCAGCTTCGGCGTTCCCCGGGAGCTGCAGCAGAAGGTGCTGCTGTTCGGCATCACCTTCGCCCTCGCCCTGCGCACCGTCTTCATCCTCGTCGGCGCCGCGGCCATCGAGAACTTCAGCTGGGTCTTCTACCTCTTCGGCGCGATCCTGCTCTACACGGCCTACGTGCAGGCCAAGAGCGGCGGGCACGACGGCGAGGAGGAGTTCAAGGAGAACGCCGTCCTGCGGTTCACCCGCAAGGTGCTGCCGACCACCGAGGAGTTCCATGCCGACCGGATGACGGTGAAGCAGCAGGGCAAGCGGTACATCACCCCGCTGGCCATCGCGCTCATCGCCATCGGGAGTGCCGACGTGATCTTCGCCGTCGACTCGATCCCGGCGATCTTCGGCCTGACCGAGGAGACCTACCTCGTCTTCGCCGCCAACGCGTTCTCCCTGCTCGGCCTGCGCCAGCTGTTCTTCCTGATCGACGGACTGCTCGACCGGCTGGTCTACCTGGCCTACGGCCTGGCGGTCATCCTGGGCTTCATCGGCGCCAAGCTGGTCATCCACGCGTTGCACACCAACGAGCTGCCCTTCCTCAACGGTGGCGAGCACATCACGGTGATCCCGGAGATCCCGACCTGGCTGTCGCTGGCTGTCATCCTCGTCACGCTGCTGGTGACCACCGTGCTGAGCCTGCGCAGGGACCGCCGGGACCGTGCGGCGCGCCTCGCGCGGCAGGACGCCATCAGCACCGACTGACCCGCACAGCGGACACACCGGCCGGACACAGCAGGAGGGTGTCCGGCCGGTGTGCTGCGCGCCTCCGGGGGCGCTCCGGGGCCGCTGGTGGTTGGTCAGTGCACCGGAGGGGCGCCCCGTAGAGTCCGGTCCCGTGCAGCTGCCCGTCTGGTTCGAGATCGCGACGTTCGTGGGCCTCACGGTCCTGCTGATCGCCGATCTCGCCATCGTCGTCCGTCGCCCCCACGAGCCCTCCGTCAAGGAGGCGAGCATCTGGGTCAGTTTCTACGTGGCCCTGGCCCTGCTCTTCGGCCTCCTGCTGCTGGCCGTCACCAACGGCGACTACGCCACGCAGTTCTACGCCGGCTGGCTGACCGAGTACTCGCTGTCGGTCGACAACCTCTTCGTCTTCGTGATCATCATGGCGCGCTTCAAGGTCCCCCGGAGGCTGCAGCAAGAGGTCCTGATGGTCGGGATCATCATCGCGCTGGTGCTGCGCGGCATCTTCATCCTGCTCGGCGCCGCGGTGATCGAGCGCTTCACCTGGGTCTTCTACATCTTCGGTGCCTTCCTCGTGTACACGGCCATCAACCTGGTCCGGAACCGCAACGAGGACGAGGACTACGAGGAGAACGCGTTCATCCGCCGGATGCGCAAGGTCCTGCCGATGACGCCGGACTTCCACGACAGCAAGATCCGGGTGTCCCAGGGCGGCAAGAAGCTGTGGACGCCGATGATCGTGGTGTTCCTGGCCCTCGGCACGACCGACCTGCTCTTCGCTCTGGACAGCATCCCGGCGATCTTCGGGCTGACGCGTGAGGCGTTCATCGTCTTCACCGCGAACATCTTCGCGCTGATGGGCCTGCGCCAGCTGTACTTCCTGCTCGGCGGCCTGCTCAAGCGGCTGGTCTACCTGTCGCTGGGCCTCGCGGTGATCCTGGCCTTCATCGGCGTGAAGCTGGTCCTCGAGGCCGTCCACGACAACAGCCTGCCGTTCATCAACGGCGGGAAGCCGATCGAGGCCGTCCCGGCCATCCCGATCTGGCTGTCCCTGTCGGTGATCCTCGGCGTGCTGGTCGTCGCCACCGTGGCCAGCCTGCTGAAGACGCGCGGGGAGACCGACGACGAGATTCCGGCGGGGACTCCGGCCGGGGAGGCCGAAGCCCGGCTCACGGGCGTGGACGCGGCGCCGGCTCAGTCGGCAGCCACCGACGTGGCGGCCGACCGGCGCGACTGACCCCCTGGCTCAGCGGGGCGGGATGACGCCGGCCTCGACGACGGCACCGCCGGCGGCGACCAGCTCACCGTCGCGGTAGACCTCCCGGATGCGGCCGGACAGTCCGGTCAGGTCCGTGGGGTCGCCGTCGAGGACGACGACGTCCGCGCGCTTGCCCGGCTCCAGGCTGCCGAGCTCCCCGGCCACCCCCAGCAGCTCGGCGGCCGACAGGGTCGTGGCGTGCCAGGCCTGTTCCGGGGTCATGCCGCAGTCGGCCATCAGGCTCAGCTCGCTCAGGTTGTCCCCGTGCGGGCCCACACCGCTGTCGGTGCCCATGGCGACCTTCACCCCGGCCGCGATGGCCTTGGCCACCGACGCGTCGTGCACCGCCTGCACGTCGCGGGCCTTCTCGATGACCGCCACGGGCAGCGACGCGCCGGCGGCCGCCGCGGCCAGCACCGCGCGCGGGGCGGCCAGGGTGGGCACCAGCCAGGTGCCGCGCTGCAGCATCAGGTCGATGGCCTCGTCGTCGAGGAAGATGCCGTGCTCGATCGAGCGGATGCCGGCCCGTACGGCCGCCTTGATGCCCTCCGCGCCCTGCGCGTGGGCCATCACCGCGACCCCGGCGGCCTCCGCCTCCTCGACGAGCACGTCGAGCTCGGCGGCCCGGAAGTGCGGGTGGCGCGGGTCGTCCCGGGCAGAGAGGACGCCGCCGCTGGTGGCCACCTTGAGCACGTCCGCGCCGGCCCGCAGCAGCTGGCGGACGGTGCGGCGCATCTCGTCGGCGCCGTCGACGATCGTGCGGGGGCGGCCCGGGTGCGGCCCCATCAGCGGCATCTCCGAGCCGCAGACGTGCCAGCCGTCGCCGTGGCCGCCGGTCTGGGACAGCATGCTGATCGCGATCTGCATGCGCGGGCCCGCGATCAGCCCGTCGCGGACCGCCTGCGCCACGCCGAGATCGGCTCCGCCGGCGTCCCGCACCGAGGTGATGCCCAGGGCCAGGGTGCGGCGCAGGTTGTGCACCGCCTCGTAGAAGCCGTAGCTGAACGGCGTCTGCAGCAGCCGCAGCGTGTCGACGCCGCTCATCATCACGTGCACGTGGGCGTCGAAGAGGCCCGGCAGCAGCGTCGCGCCGGTGCAGTCGACCGACTCGTCGCCGTCCAGGCCGGGGCCGACCTCGACCACCCGGCCGTCCTGCACGGCGACGTCGGCGGGCGCCGCCGGGGCGCCCGTGCCGTCGAGGACCTGGCCACCGGTGAATACGCGTCGAGTCACGCGGCGGAGACTAGCCCTGCTTAGCGTGGCTCACGACCACGCGGCGAGGGAACAGGCCGGGTCATCGCCGGGTTGGCTGCGGTTCATGGGCTCCCCGACCGACGCCGGCCGCATCGCCGGACTCGTCGGCCTCCTCTTCGGCCTCGCCGGCATGGGCAGCGCGGCGGTCGCGGTCACACTGCCGGCGATCGCCGCCGACCTGGGCCTGTCCACCGGCGGCGCCTCCTGGGTGATCAGCCTGTACGCACTGATGCTGGCCGTGGCGACCGCCGTGTACGGCCGGGTCGCCGACCTCGCCGGCATCCGGCTGCCGCTGGTCGTCGGCGTGGGCCTGATGACCGCCGGCGCGGTGCTCGGCGGGCTGGCGCCGAGCTATCCGGTGCTGCTGGGTGCCCGGCTGCTGCAGGGCCTGGGCGCCGCCGCCGTGCCGGTGCTGGGCATGGCGATCGTCAGCGCGAAGTACGACGGTGAGGTCCGGACGGCGGCGCTGGGCCGGGTCGCCGGCACCGCCGCGGCGGTCAGCGCACTCGGGCCGCTGGCCGGTGGGCTGGTCGCCGACCTGGCCGGCTGGCGGGCGGTCGTGGTCATCCCGGCGCTCGGGCTGCTGCTGGTGCCGGTGCTGTGGCGCACGGTGCCCACCGAGGGGACCGGGGCGCGGCTGGACGTGCTGGGCGCCGTCCTGGTCGCCGGCACCGCCGCCGGGCTCGTGCTGCTCGTGCAGTCCCCGGCGTCCGGGGTGGTGATCGCCGCCGCCGGCGCGGCGCTGCTCGGGCTGGGCATCCCGGCGGTCGCCGCGCAGGTGCGCCGCCGGCCGGAGGGGTTCCTGCCCACGGCCGTGGTCCGCGAGCCGGTGGTGGTGCGCAGCGCGCTGGCCGCCTCCGCCGTCCCGGCCGCCTGGTTCGCGCTGCTCATCGCCGTCCCCGCCGTGCTGGCCGCCGAGGGCTGGACCCCGTTGCACATCGGCCTGGCGCTCGTGCCGAGCGCGCTCACCGGGTTCCTCGCCCCGCGGCTGGCCGGCCCGCTGCTGGCCCGGCTCGGCCCGGCCCGGTCGCTGGCCATCGCCGGGGTCACCGCCACCGTCGCGCTGCTGGTGGCCGCCGTGGGTGCTGCCACCGGGTCCGCGCCCGGGCTCGTGTCGGCCGTCGTCCTGGTGACCTTCGCCTTCGGCCTGGGCCAGCCCGCATTGATGGCCGCGGTCGGCGGCGCCGTTCCGGCCGAGGTCCGTGGCGTCGCCCTCGGCATCGCCACGCTGGTCTTCCTGGTCGGCGGCGGGGTGGGGTCGGCGGTGGTCGGCGGCGCGGGGGAGGTGCTCGGGCTGGACCGCAGCCTGCTGGCGCTCGCCGTGCTGCCGCTGGTCGGCGCGCTGGGCCTGGTCCGCGGCATCCGCGGCGAGCGGCCGGCCCGGCAGGACCCGGACGCCCTCACCCCTTAGCGGTGCTCAGCAGTTGGCCCCTGCGCCGGCTGGGCTAGCGTGCCCACATGCGGCCGACCGACCTGTCCTTGCTGCGCGTACCCGGTGTCCCGGCGGTGTCCCCGGACGGGCAGACGGCCGTCGTGGCCGTCACCCGGCTCGACCTGGACGCCGACGAGTACCGCAGCCAGCTCTGGACGGTGCCCACCGACGGCTCCTCGCCGGCCCGCCCGCTGACCCACGGCCACGCCGACTCGGCGCCGGCCTTCTCGCCCGACGGCCGCTGGCTGGCCTATCTCTCCGCCGAGCCCAAGGGCCGCCCGCAGCTGCACGTGCTCGCCGTCGGCGGTGGGCAGTCCCGGCGGCTGACCGACCACCACCTCGGTGCCGGCGCCCCGGTGTGGTCGCCGGACTCGTCCCGGCTGGCCTACACCGCACGGGTGGCCGAGCCCGGCCGTTACGGCACCGCGGACGACGTCCCGCCCGCCGCCGAGGCGCCGCGGCTGATCACCACGCTGAAGTACCGGCAGGACTCGCTGGGCTTCACGACCGACCGGCGCAGCCACGTCTTCGTCGTCGACCTGCCGGCCGAGGACGACGACGCCGTCCCGGTGCCCGTACCGGTCCAGGTGACGACCGGTGACGTCGATGACTCCGACGTCACTTGGAGCCCGGACGGCGCGGAGCTCGCCTTCGTCTCCGCCCGCCACGACCGCGCGGACACCGATCTGGTCAGCGACGTGTACCTGGTCCGCACCGACGGGTCGCACCTGCGTCGGGTGACCGTGGGCCGGTCGTCGTGCGCCCAGCCGGCGTTCACCCCCGACGGCCGCACGATCTACCTGACCGCCCAGGTCGACCTGGGGGAGAGCGGGCGTGACTTCGTCGGCCGCAACTCGACGCTGGCCCGGGTCGGCGTGGCCGGCGGCGACCTCGAGGCGGTGCTCGACCCGGAGACGCACGACCGCGGGGACGAGACACCGGCCACCGTCGTCGCCGACGGTGCGGTGTTCTTCGGCGTCCAGCGGAAGGGCGCGGTCGAGCTGCTGCGGGTGCCGCTGGACGGCGGGGAGCCCGAGGCCCTGGTCGACGGCCCGTTCACCGTGCGCGGCATCGGGGTCGGCGGCGGCGTCGTCGTCGCGACCGTCGCCCACGACCGCTCGGCCGGTGAGCTCATCGCGATCACCCCCGGCCGGCGGCGGCTGCTGACCGGCTTCGGTGCCCCGCTGCAGAGCACCGGGCGGCTGCACCGGATGCGCGAGCGGACGGCGACGGCGCCGGACGGCTACCCGGTGCACGGCTGGGTCACCGCCCCGCCCGGGCCGGGGCCGCACCCGGTCCTGCTGACCGTGCACGGCGGCCCGTTCTCGCAGTACGGCTGGACGCTGTTCGACGAGACCCAGGCCTACGTCGAGGCCGGCTACGCGGTGCTGCAGTGCAACCCGCGCGGTTCCTCGGGCTACGGCCAGGCGCACGGCCGGGTCATCAAGGAGCACATGGGCGAGCTGGACGCCGCCGACGTGCTGGCCTTCCTCGACGAGGCGCTGACCGACCCCGCGCTCGACTCCTCGCGCGTGGGGCTGATGGGCGGCTCGTACGGCGGGTTCATGACCACGCTGCTGCTCGGCCGCACCGACCGGTTCACCGCCGGGGTCAGCGAGCGGGCGTTCAACGACCCGGTGAGCTTCGTCGGTTCCTCCGACATCGGGTTCTTCTTCGCCGACGAGTACGTGGGCACCGACCCGGAGCGGATCGCCGCTCAGTCGCCGATGGCCTCCGCGCACCGGATCACCACCCCGACGCTGGTCATCCACTCGGAGGAGGACTGGCGCTGCCCGCTGGAGCAGGGGACCCGCCTCTACGTGGAGCTCAAGCGCCGCGGGGTGGAGACCGAGCTGTTGCTCTTCCCGGGGGAGGGGCACGAGCTGTCCCGCACCGGCCGGCCCAGGCACCGGCTGGCCCGGCTGGAGCACGTGCTCCGCTGGTGGGCGCGCTGGCTGCCGACCGCGCAGAACTCCGCGGCGGTGGCCGAGCTGCCGGCCGCCCCGGCGCCGGCCGCCCCGGAGCCGGCCGCGGACGAGCCGGCCGGCGACCGGCCGGAGGACGCTGCGGAGCCGGCCGCGGCCGCGGTGGACGGCGAGGCGTCCGGACGGCGGGCGGACACCCTCACCGTGCCGGCCACCCGGCTCTGACCGGAGGGTCCGTGGACCGCGCGGGCGACCCGACGGGGGTGCCGTTCCGCGCGGCCGTGCGTGCCTGGTTCGGCATCTCGCTGCAGACGTTCGGTGGCCCGGCCGGACAGATCGCGGTCATGCAGCGCACGCTCGTGGACGAGAAGCGGTGGATCGGGCAACGCCGGTTCCTGCATGCGATGAACTACTGCATGCTGCTGCCGGGCCCCGAGGCCCAGCAGCTGGCCACCTACGTCGGGTGGCTCCTGCACGGCACCCGCGGTGGGCTGGTCGCCGGCGGGCTGTTCGTCCTCCCCGGGGTCGTCGCCCTCCTCGGCCTGTCCGCTGTCTACGTCGCCTTCGGTTCCACGGTCGCGGTGACGTCGCTCTTCGCCGGGCTGGCCCCGGCGGTGCTGGCCATCGTGGTGCAGGCGGTCATCCGGGTGGCCAGACGCGCCCTGGACCGCCCCGCGCTGGTCGGCATCGCGGTGGCCGGCTTCCTCGCCCTGTCGCTGTTCGGCGTCCCGTTCCCCGTCGTGGTCGCCCTCGCCGGGCTGGCCGGGTGGGCCCTGGGCCGCTGGCGGCCGGCCGCGCTGCCGCGGCCGGGCACGGCGGAGGCCGCCGACGCCGGACCGCCCCCCGTCATCTCCGACGACGCACTGCACACCGAGGCGCCGTCCACCCGCCGCACGCTGAGACTGCTGCTGACCGGCCTGCTCGTGTGGGGGGTCCCGGTGGCCGCGGTCGCGGCGCTCACCGGGGCGGGCAGCGTCTTCACCCAGCAGGGCCTGTTCTTCTCCGGCGCCGCGGTGGTGACCTTCGGCGGCGCCTACGCCGTGCTGGCCTACGTCGCCCAGCAGGCGGTGCAGGTCTACGGCTGGTTGGCGCCGGGGGAGATGGTCCGCGGACTCGCGCTGGCCGAGACGACGCCCGGTCCGCTGATCATGGTCGTGCAGTTCGTCGCGTTCCTCGGCGCCTACCGCGACCCCGGGTCCCTCGACCCCTGGGTCGCCGCGGTCCTCGCCTCGCTGCTGGTCACCTGGGTCACCTTCGTGCCCAGCTTCCTGTTCGTCCTGCTCGGCGCCCCGTACATGGAGCGGCTGCGTGGCAACCGGTCGCTGTCCGCCGCGCTCACCGGGATCACCGCCGCCGTGGTCGGGGTGATCGCCAACCTCGGTGTCTACTTCGCCGTCCACACGCTCTTCGCCGGCACCGTCGCCGTGGACTGGGCCACCCTGCACCTGGACCTGCCCGACCTCGGCACGCTGCGCCCCGTCGCGCCGGCCATCGCCGTGGTGGCCGGGGTGCTGCTGTTCCGGGTCAGGTGGTCGGTGCTGCGCACGCTGGGCGTGTGCGCCGTCCTCGGTCTGGCGGCGGGGCTCGCCGGCCTCCCGGTCGCATGAGGCCGCAGGCCAGACTGGTGGCATGCCGGTCATGACGTCGACCGACGGGGCGGGGCCGGCTGCGCTCACCGCTGCCGCCCCGAGCCGGCGGCGACCGCGCTGCGGACCGTGCGCGAGGGGTTCCCCAACGGGCTGTACGTCCACTACGCGCAGCCGGGCGACGCCCCGGTGCGGCCGCGCGACCGGCACCCGGCGTTCTACGGCAGCTACGACTGGCACTCCGCGGGGGTGGAGATGCACTGGGTGCTGCTCCGGCTGCTGCGGGTCGCCGGCACGGCGGGTGCCGGCGGCAGAGATCACCGCCGTGTTCGACGAGCACCGGACCCCCGACGCCCTGGCCGCAGAGGTGGCCCACGTCGCCTCGTCGCCCGGAGCGGAGCGGCCCTGCGGGTGGGCGTGGGCGCTGACGCTGGCCGAGGAGGCGGCGTCCTGGGCCGCGGAGCCGGGGGCTCCGTCGTCCGTGCACGGCAGGGCGGCGGCGCTCGAGCCGCTGACCGCCCACTTCCTCGGCGCCTACCAGCGGTGGGTGCCCACGGCCACCTACCCGGTGCGCTCCGGACTGCACCCCGTGCAGGGCGTTCGGCCTGCTGATGGCGCTGCCGGCCGCGCGGCGGGCGGGGCCGTCGGAGCTGCCCACCGACGCGGCGCAGCGCTGGTTCGGGAACGACGTCGACGCCCCGGTGCGCTGGGAACCGTCCGGCTCGGACTTCCTCTCGCCGTCGCTGACCGAGGCGCTGCCGATGGCCGAGGTGATGCCCGACTTCCCGGACTGGCTGTCGGGGTTCTGGCCGGGCTCGCCGACGGGGCGCTGTTCGGCCCGGCGGTCGTCAGCGATCCCAGCGACGGGCAGACCGCCCACCTGCACGGGCTGAACCTCAGCCGGGCCTGGGCGATGCGCCGGCTGGCCGCCTACAAGCTGCTGTATCTCGACTCCGGGTACTGAGCCCGGCGCGGCCGGTGGAAGGGTGGGCGGACGTCGTCGAGAGGAGCCGCCGTGGTCACCCGCCGAGTGCCGCGCTGGTCAGAGGTCGCCGAGCTGGTCCGCCCCCGGGTCCTCCCGGGCAACGCGACCGACCGCCGGCTTGCGCGCGCAGCCACCATCGGTGACCTGCGGGACCTGGCCCGACGGACGGTCCCACGCGCGGTGTTCGACTACACCGACGGCGCGGCAGGGGCGGAGATCAGCCTCCGGCGGTCGCGGGAGGCCTTCGCCCGGGTCGAGTTCTGCCCCAGCGTCCTGCGCGACGTCTCGGTCGTCGACACGTCCACCACCGTGCTCGGCCGGCCGGCGACGATGCCGTTCGCGCTCGCACCGACCGGTTTCACCCGGCTCATGCACACCGACGGGGAGCGGGCCGTCGTGCGCGTCGCCGAACGGGTGGGCATCCCCTACGGGTTGTCGACGATGGGGACCACGTCGGTGGAGGACGTGGCTGCGGCGGCCCCCGGCGCCCGGCGGTGGTTCCAGCTCTACCTCTGGCGTGACCGGGAGGCCAGCGCGGGGCTGGTCGAGCGGGCCCGGGCGGCCGGCTACGAGGCGCTCGTGCTGACCGTGGACACCCCGGTCGCCGGGCCCCGGCTGCGCGACGTCCGCAACGGGTTCACCATCCCGCCGGCCCTGTCGCTGCGGACCATGGCCAACGCCGCGGTGCACCCCCGGTGGTGGATCGACCTGCTCACCACCGAGCCGCTGGAGTTCGCCTCGCTGACCTCCTGGGGCGGCACGGTCGCCGAGCTCGCCGACCGGGTCTTCGAGCCCGCCGCGACCCTCACCGACCTCCGCGCGCTGCGGCAGGCCTGGCCCGGCGCGCTGGTCGTGAAGGGCGTGCAGACGCCCGACGACGCCCGCGCGGTGGTCGACGAGGGCGCCGATGCCGTGGTGGTGTCCAACCACGGTGGTCGCCAGTTGGACCGGGCCCCGACGCCGCTCGAGCAGCTGCCCGGCGTCGTCGCCGCGGTCGGCGGACGAGCGGAGGTGTACCTGGACGGCGGCGTCCTGGACGGGGCCGACGTGGTGGCCGCCGTGGCTGCCGGGGCCCGGACGGTGCTCGTCGGGCGGGCGTACCTGTACGGGCTCATGGCCGGCGGCGAGCGGGGTGTCCAGCGGGCCGTCGACATCCTCGGCGCCGAGGTGGCCCGCACGCTGCAGCTGCTCGGCGTTCCCTCGGTCGCCGAGCTCACGCCGGACCGGGTCCGGCTCCGGCCCTGACCGTGCCCGGGGTGCGCCCGCTGCCCTAGGGTCCTGATCATGGACGTCGTCGAGGTCACCCCGTCGTTCGAGCAGTACGCGTTCACCTTCGGCGGCGTCGCGCCGCTGATGAAGGTGCGCCCCGGCACCGCGTTGCGGCTGTGGTCGGACGACGCGTTCTCCGGGGCGCTGCGCGCGGCCACGGACCTGTCCAGCGAGAAGATCGACCTGTCGGCGGTCAACCCGCAGACCGGGCCGTTCTACGTCGAGGGCGCCGAGCCGGGGGACACCCTCGCCCTGCACTTCGTGGCGATGGAGCCGGCCCGGGACTTCGGCGTCTCCGCGGCCATCCCGTTCTTCGGCGGCCTGACCAGCACCGAGCGGACGGCGACCCTGCAGGCCGCGCTGCCGGACACCACCTGGATCTACGAGTTGGACCGGGCGAAGAACACCGTCACCTTCGCCGCCCGGAACAGCGACCTGCGCATCGACCTGCCGGTCGAGCCGATGCTCGGCACGGTCGGGGTCGCGCCCGCCGGGGGAGAGGTGCGCAGCTCGCTGGTGCCGGACGCGTTCGGCGGCAACATGGAC
>JAOPUQ010000177.1 GCA_025963425.1 Modestobacter sp.
GCCCTGTCCCGCCTGGTCCGCCAGGTCCTGCCCCGGCTGTCGGTCATCTCCTACAACGAGGTGTCCCGCACGGCCCAGATCGAGTCCCTGGGAGTGGTGAGCGGTGCCGTCGCAATCCGTTGAGGCCGCCACGCGTGAGGAGGCCATCGCGGCCGCACGCGAGGAGTACGGGTCGTCAGTGAAGATCGTCGGCGTCCGCCGGATCCGGTCCGGTGGGGTGATGGGCTTCTTCGCCAACGAGCGGTTCGTCGCCGAGGTGGACCTCACCGCGCCCCGCGCCGAGGAGCCCGCCCGCCGCCGGTCGGATGCTGCCGGCGCCGGCAAGGACGCCGGACGTCGTGGCTCCCGGGCGCGGGCGGAGTCCGAGGACGACCGGATGGTCGAGCTCGCCGACCTGCTGCGCCCGGCCTCCGGGGAGATGCCCCTGGGGCTCTACTCCTCCAGCGGGGTCGCGCAGGCCCCGGCGATCGAGGACCTCGTCGCCCAGCGCCGTCCCCGCACCGCCGCGCCGGCTGCCGTCCGGGCCGCCACGCCCGCCGACTCGCCCTGGGGGGCGACCCCCAGGCGCAGCACCGCGCCCGCCGAGTCACCGTGGGGCGCGACCCCCAGGCGCAGCACCGCGCCCGCCGCCTCCCCGTGGGGGGAGACCCCGGCCCGCCCCGCTTCCCGGACGGCGGCTCCCGCTCCCCGTGCCCGGACCGTCGCCGAGGCGCGCGCCGCTGCCCAGGCCGAGGCCGAGCCGTTCGCCCCCAAGCGCCACCGGCCGACGCTGGACGGCTTCGACGTGGCACCGGCACCGGTCGCCGCCCCGGCCGCACCCGTCGTGCCCTCGCCCTTCACCGCGGCCCTGGCGCGGATGTCAGCGGACCGGGACGTGTCGGCAGCGGTGGACGAGGCCGTCGAGCGCTCGGCCGAGCCGGCGCCCGTCGAGCCGGCGGTCCTGCGCCAGCCGCGGTTCGAGGACGAGGACGAGGTCGAGGTCGAGGTCGAGGTCGAGGTCGAGCCGTTCGTCGAGGAGCCCGTCGCCGTCCAGACCGTCGCCGAGGCACCCGTCGCCGAGCCGCAGGCCACCCCGGCCGCCGAGCCGGAGTGGACCGACGAGCCGATGGACCAGCGCGCCGTCCTGCAGTCGGCACTGAAGTCGGTGCTCACCGCGGCCGGCCCGGGTGCCGCCGACCCCGACGTCGAGCGCCTGCTCGAGGGCGTCCTGGAGCGGGTCCTCGCCGGGGACGCCACCGCGGCCGAGGACGACGACCTGACGGCCACCGGCCGACACCGCTTCCCGGAGTCGAGGACGTTCCTCGAGCCCGCGCACCCCGAGACGGAGCACCCGATCGCCCTAGACGCGACCACCGCCGACGAGACCGCCGGGCAGGAGGCACCGGTCGTCGGTGACCTGGCCGACGGCGACCTGTTCGACGAGGCGCAGTTCGACTCCTCGTCCGACTCCGTCGGGTCCGACGCCGCACTGTTCGACGACGACCTGTTCGACGACTCGCTGTTCGACACCGGGCTGTTCGGCACCGGCGTGCTCGTCGAGCCGGTGGAGGTCGGGCAGGTCGCCTTCGAGCAGGTTCCCGCGGCCGCCCAGAACACGGCCTCCGAGGGATGGGTCGAGGAGGCCCGCCGGGAGGAGGTCACGGTGCACGACATCTGCACGCCCGACGTCCACGCGCAGGACTTCCGCACGCAGGAGTTCCGCATGGACCTGCGGGCTCACGAGGTGCTCGCCCACCGGGAGCCGCTGGTCATGACTCCGTCGATGGCCGCCTGGCCGTCGATGGCGCGGACCGCGAGCGACCCCGCGCCCATGCCGATGGACGCCACCATGATCCTGCCGCCGCTATCGCTGCTGCCCCCGCAGCGGATGCCCGCCATCGGCGGGCAGCCACCCCTGCTCAAGGGCCGCCCGGCCGTCCCGCCGCCGCGCCGGCCGCTGGACCCGGGTCCGAACACCGCCAGCCGCCCGGTCGCCGTCCGACCCGCGGTGCCGGCATCGGCCGGCCGGTCCGTCGAGGGCACCTCGCTGGACGTGACCGCCACGCACCGCGACCTGCGGCTGCCGCTCGGGCTGCCCGCGCCGGCACGCGAGGGCGAGGCCCGGCTGGCCACGGTGACCCGGCTGGTCCGGTCGACGTCGACCTCGACGGAGCTGACCTCCTTCGGCATCAGCCGGGACGACGAGCTGGTGGTCCGACTGCTGGCCCTGGGCCTGCCGGAGTTCCTGATCGCCCCCGGCTTCGCCGCCGACGCCGCCGTCCGGGGCACCTACGCCGCACTGACCCGCACCCTGGGTGAGCGGCTGCCCGCGCTGCCGGAGGTCCCGGCCGAGCCCGGCGACGTGCTGCTCGTGGTCGGCCCCGGCCCGGAGACCCTGGCGGCCGCGCGGTCGCTGGCCGTCTCGCTGCGGCTGGACCCCGCCCGGGTGCAGTGGGCCACGCCCAGCGACGCCGCCTACCTGGCGCCGGAGCACAGCCGGATCACCACGCTGGAGACCGCCGTCGAGCGCTCCGAGCACAGCGCGAGCGCCGGGTCGGTCACCATCGTCGCCGTCGACGCGCCGCTGCGCACCGGTGGCGGTGGCTGGCTCGCGCAGATGCTGTCGATCTGGACGCCGGTCGCGGTGTGGGGCGTCGTGGACGCCACCCGCAAGCTGGAGGACGTCGTCCCCTGGCTGGACGGGCTGCCCCGCCTGGACGCCGTCGTCGTCCAGGACACCGACTGCACCGCCGACCCCGCCGCCGTGCTCAGCCACGTGACCGCCCCGGTCGCGCGGGTCGACGGCTCCCGCGCCACCGCGCACCGCTGGGCCTCCCTGCTGTGCGAGCGCCTGGAGGAGATGCACTGATGCGTGCCGGCGGCGAGGTCCGGTGAGCCCCTTTCGCTGGGACGTGGTGATCTGCGGTTTCGTGCTCGCCGTGCCGGTGCTCCTGCTCGGGCTGCGGGGGGACCTCACTGCCGACGAGGTGGCCACCCGGTTGGTCTGGTGCCTGGGTGCCGGCTGGGCCGCGGTCGCCCTGGTCCGCTTCGCCAGCGCCCCCCGGCCGCCGGCCCAGCGGTCGGACCGGGGTCCGGCGGCCCGGGTGGAGCCGGCCGAGCGCCCGGCCGACGGGGAGCCCGCCACCCCCTGAGCTCGCGCATCGCCCGCACGCTGTTGCGGTGTTCCTCCCGCTCTTGCGGTGCTGCACGACCGCAACAGCAGCGGGAACACCGCAAGAGTGCCGAGCCCAGGCCGCTGTCCACAGGCTGGCCCGCTCCGGCGCCCGGCTGTCCCGCCGGTCGACCAGGCTCATGGGGTGCCCCGGCCAGTCCTGCCCCGCGTCATCCTCCGCTCCGTCGTGCTGACCCAGGGCCTCGACGACGGCGAGCTCGCCCGCCTCGTCCGCCGCCGGCAGCTCCTTCGGCTGCAACGCGGCGCCTACCTCCAGGAAGATCCCGACACCGCCGAGACACGGCATCGGGCGGTCGTGGTGGCCACGGTCGCGGGGCTGCGCCGCGAGGGCGTGGTCAGCCACAGCTCCGCAGCCGCGCTGCACGGCCTGCCGCTCTTCCGCGTCCCGCTCGGCCGGGTCCACCTCCTCCGCACGCCGCCGGCCTCCGGCAGTGGCAGCGCCCGGGTGCACCTGCACGTCGCCCGGCTGGTGCCGGAGGAGACCACGTTCCTCGACGGCGTGGCGCTCACCGACGTGACCAGGACGGTCGTGGACCTCGCACGCTCCGTGCCGTTCGAGTGCGCCGTCGTCGCCGCCGACGCCGCCCTCGCCCGCGGTGACACCTCGCCTGCTCTGCTCGCCTCGTGCCTGGGTCGGATGGGCAGCATCCCCGGTTGCCGGGCCGCGGCGCGGGTGCTCGCATTCGCCGACGGCCGCAGCGAGAGCGTCGGGGAGAGTCGCAGCCGGGTCCTGTTCCAGCGGATCGGCGTCCCGGCCCCCGACCTCCAGGTGCGGGTCCGGCGTCGGGACGGGTCCACGATCGGACGGTCGGACTTCGGCTGGGTGGGACCACGGACGCTCGGGGAGTTCGACGGGCGGGTGAAGTACGGGCGGCTGCTGCGGACGGGAGAGTCCGCGGGTGACGCCGTCTACCGGGAGAAGCTGCGCGAGGACGAGATGCGCGACGCCGCATGGCAGATGGCGCGCTGGACCTGGCCCGAACTCGACACACCGGCAGTGATCGGCGACCGACTGGAGCGTGCCTTTGCCCGAGGGGGCCGGCGCTGACCCCGCTCGTGCGGTCTCCTCCCTCCTCGTGCGGTGCTGCAGCACCGCAAAGCCGGCAGGAACCCCGCAAGAGCGGGATGACGGCGCCTCAGAGCGGGAGGTCCTCCAGCATCTCGGTGACCAGAGCGGCGATCGGCGAGCGCTCCGACCGGGTCAAGGTCACATGAGCGAACAGGGGATGTCCCTTCAGGGCCTCGATCACGGCGGTGACGCCGTCGTGCCGGCCGACCCGCAGGTTGTCCCGCTGCGCGACGTCATGGGTGAGGACGACGCGGGAGTTGGTGCCCAACCGCGACAGCACGGTCAGCAGCACCCCGCGCTCGAGGGACTGCGCCTCGTCGACGATGACGAACGAGTCGTGCAGCGAACGCCCGCGGATGTGGGTCAGCGGCAGCACCTCGATCAGCCCGCGGCCGATGACCTCGTCGAGCACGGCCGGGGAGACCAGCGCCCCGAGGGTGTCGAACACCGCCTGGGCCCAGGGCGCCATCTTCTCGCCCTCGCTGCCGGGCAGGTAGCCCAGCTCCTGGCCACCGACGGCGTACAGCGGGCGGAAGATGACCACCTTCTTGTGCGCCCGCCGCTCCATCACCGTCTCCAGCCCGGCGCACAGCGCGAGCGCGGACTTGCCGGTGCCGGCCCGCCCGCCCATCGACACGATGCCGATCTCGGGATCCAGCAGCAGCTCCAACGCGATCCGCTGCTCGGCCGAGCGCCCGTGCAGCCCGAAGGCATCGCGGTCGCCGCGCACCAGCCGCACCTGCTTGTCGGGCATGACCCGCCCTAGCGCCGACCCGCGGGAGGTCAGCAGCACCAGCCCGGTGTGGGTGGGCAGCTCCGCGGCGGCGGGGAGGAACACCGACCCGGACTCGTAGAGGGCGTCGATCTCCTCCTCGTCCAGGGACAGCTCGCGCATCCCGGTCCAGCCGGTCTCGACCGCACCGAACCCGCGGTACTCGTCGGTGGCCAGCCCCACCGCCGCGGCCTTGACCCGCAGCGGGACGTCCTTGGTGACCAGGCAGACGTCCTTGCCCTCGGCGCGCAGGTTGAGCGCCACGACCATGATCCGGCTGTCGTTGCTGTCGTTGCGGAAGCCGGCCGGCAGCACCGAGGCGTCGCTGTGGTTCAGCTCGACGTGCAGGGTGCTGCCCTGGTCACCGACCGGGATCGGTGCATCGAGCCGCCCGTGTTCGACCCGCAGGTCGTCGAGCATGCGCAGCGTCTGTCGGGCGAACCACCCGAGCTCGGGGTGGTCGCGCTTGTCCTCGAGCTCCCCGATGACGACCAGGGGGAGCACCAGGTCGCTGTCCGCGAAGCGCAGCAGGGCACCCGGGTCGGAGAGCAGGACGGAGGTGTCGAGGACATACGTGCGGCGAGTGGTCACGAGTCGACTCCCGTGGGGCGCACAGCGCGCCCCGGCTCGAGGGTGGCCGGGTCCCGGCGCAGGGGCCAGGACGCAGCCCCTCTGGTCGACGAACTGAGTCGCACCAACCGGGCCTCCCGTGGACGACGAGGTGGAACTCGTCCTCCACCGCGGACGCTAGGCCTCACCACCGACGAAAGCACGCACGTGACACGCCATCGTGTGACGGGTGAGAACAGTTCTTCAGCTGGACTCCTGCCGGAAACGTCGCACCCCGAACAACCAGCCCAGCACGCCCATCGCGACGGTGAGCCCGGCGCCCCACCAGGCGGTGCTGCTGCCGTAGTCGCCGTCGAAGAAGGCCCGCGCCCCGGAGACCACGTGCTTGAGCGGGTTGATGTCGCTGAGGACCTGCAGCCAGCCCGGGGCCAGCGTCATCGGCAGCAGGATCCCCGACAGCAGCAGCACCGGCAGGACGACGGCGTTCAGCAACGGGGCGAAGGCGTCCTCGCTCTTCAGCGTGAGCGCCAGCGCGTAGGACACCGACGCGAACGCCGCGCCCAGCAGGGCGATCACCACCAGCGTGAGGACGACGCCGAGCACCGGTGCGCGCAGCCCCAGCGGGATGGAGACCAGCACCAGCAGCGTGCCCTGCACCAGCAGCACGATGACGTCGCGCAGCACCCGCCCCAGCAGCAGCGCCGTCCGGCTGGCCGGGGTGACCCGCTGGCTCTCGATGACCCCGGCGCGGTACTCGGCGATCAGCCCGAACCCGACGAACAGCGCGCCGAAGATGCCGAGTTGGACGAGAATCCCCGGGACGAACAGCTGGTAGGCGTTGCCCGAGCCGAGCTGGCCCGACAGCGGCTCGAGCAGCGGCCCGAACAGCACGATGTAGAGGATCGGCTGCAGCAGGCTGATGACCAGCCAGGCCGGGTTGCGCAGCGACATCCGCATGGCGCGGGCGAAGACGGTGTAGGTGTCGCGGGCCAGCGTGCTCATCGGAGGGCCTCCTGCGGCTGGGTCGGGACGGCGGGGGCGCCGGTCTCGCGCAGCGACCGGCCGGTGAGCCCGAGGAACACGTCGTCCAGGCTGGGTCGGCGGCTCTCGATGCCGGCCACGGCGATGCCGGCGGCGTCCAGCTCACGCACCAGCGCCACCAGCGCGGAACCGCCGGCGGGGACCCGTCCGACGACCTGGGCGTCCAGGATCTGCGGCGCCTCGGCGCCGGGCAGGGCGGCCATCAGCCGGGCGACCTCGCCGGCCTGGTCGGGCCGCTCGGCGGTCACGGTGAGGACGTCGCCGCCCACCTCGGACTTCAGCTGGTCGGGCGTGCCGCTGGCGACGATGCGGCCGGCGTCGATGACCAGGATCCGGTCGCACAGCGCGTCGGCCTCGTCGAGGTAGTGGGTGGTGAGGAAGACCGTCGTCCCCCGTTCCTCGCGCAGTGCGCGGATGTGCTGCCACAGGTTGGCCCGGGCCTGCGGGTCCAGCCCCGTGGTGGGCTCGTCGAGGAACACCAGACCAGGGACGTGCACCAGGCCCAGGGCGATGTCCAGCCGCCGGCGCTGACCACCGGACATCGTCTTGGGCTGCCGCTCCCACAGCCCGTCGAGGTCGAGCTCGCGGAACAGCTGCTTGCCGCGCGCGGTCGCCTCGGCGGTGCTGATGCCGTAGAGCCGCGCGTGGTCGACGACCTCCTCACCGGCGCGGGCCTCCGGCGCGGTGCTGCCGCTCTGGGAGACGTAGCCGATCCGGCGGCGTACCCCCACCGGGTCGCCGACCAGGTCGCACCCGGCGACGGTCGCGGTGCCGGCCGTGGGCACCAGCAGGGTGGTGAGCATCCTCAGGGTGGTGGTCTTGCCGGCGCCGTTCGGCCCGAGGAAGCCGACGATCTCGCCGGCCTCGACGTCGAGGTCCACGCCGGCGACGGCGTGCACCTCCTGCTGCTTCTTCCGGAACGTGCGGACGAGGCCGCGGGCGTGGATCACGCCCGCGAGTATTCAAGTTTGACTAACGGCGGGTCAAGCCGTTTCCGGCGCGCCGAGGACCGCGGGGGGCCACGACCCGTCGGCCGGCCGGTCCGGGGCGCCGGGGTCGCCGGCGAAGCGGTAGTGACCGGCGTCGATCCGGCCGCAGAGCTCGTGCACCCAGGCCAGCTCACCGCCCAGCCAGTGCCCGATCACGAGCGAGAGCTCCACCGTGCTCGCCGGCGCCAGCCGCGACTCCTGGATCGAGCGCGCCATGGCCGCGGAGCCCGACACCATCGCCTCGAGCACGAGCGCGCGCGCCCGCAGCGCCTCGCGCACCTCGGCCCGCGGCAGCACGGTCATGAAGCACAGGCCACCGAGCAACCGGCTGGCGTCCCCCGGGTCCGGTTCGCGCAGCGCCTGGGCGAGCAGCCGCTGGAACTCGACCTCGCCGTCGGCGGTGAGCCGGTAGGCGATCGGTTCGCCGGGCTCCTCGGCCAGCAGACCGTGCTTGGCGAGGGTGCGCAGGCCGGAGTAGATCGAGCCCGGGTTGACGTTCCCCCAGTCCTCGACCTGCCAGCTCAGCAGCTCACGGCGCAGCAGGTAGCCGTGCACCGGCTGGAAGATCCGCACCGCTCCGAGGAGCAGCAGCCGCGTGGTCGACATGGGGACACTGTGCCCGCCGGGGCGCCGCCCGGACGACGCCAGTCCTCCCGGCTCACTCCTCCCGGCGAGGTCGCACGGCGACCAGCGCCCAGACCATCGGCACCAGCAGCACCGGCCACTGCAGCGACAGGTCGCCCAGCCACAGCAGCCCGATCAGCAGCAGCACCGCCAGCCAGCCCGCCGTCCACAGGCCCAGGGCCCGCCGCTCCCCCGCACGCCGCCGGGCCATCGCCGGTCAGGCCGCCGCGAGTTCGGCCGTGACCACCGCCGGGGTCAGCGGCTCGTCGAGCAGCCGCAGGAACCGGTCGGCGACCGACTGCTCCGCCGGCCGGGCGGCGAGCCAGGAGCTGAGCAGGTCGTAGCCCTCCACGTAGGTGGAGATGTACGCCCGCCACAGCGGGTCGGTCAGGAAGCGCAGCTGCTGGACGGCGCGGTCGTGGCTGACCAGCCCCCAGCGCTGCAGGTGGGCGATCACCTCGTCGGGGTCGGCGCCTCGGTCGTGCAGCAGGATCGCGGCATCCTGGCGCACCCGGTTCAGCGGCGCGGCCGCGGCGGCGATCCGCTCGGCCAGCTCCCCGTCGAAGTGCAGCCCCAGGTCGCCCAGGACGTCGGCGGCCCACGGCCCCCAGCCCTCGCCGATCGCCGCCTCCACCCCCAGGTCGGCCAGCCCCTCGGCCATCAGGCACTCGGGGGTGTTGACCAGGAAGACCGTGTGCTCCAGGCGCGCGGCCCGCTGGACCAGCCCGCGCTCCTTGCGGCAGTGCTCGGTGTGGTGACCGGGGTAGGCCTCGTGGGCGACCAGGTGCGGGAGCTGACCCAGCCGGTGCGGCAGGTCGGCGTTGATGGCCACCCGGGAACGGTAGGCGCCCTCGTAGTAGTTGAAGCCCGACCACGGCTTGTCGGTGACCACCTCGTAGCGCACCGTCTCGACCTCGGGCAGGCCGTACTGGCCGCGGACCCGGTCGCGCAGCGCGGAGGACAGCGCGTGCACCGCGACCTCGAGCCGGTCCGGCGGGCACTCCTCCCGGCGGCGGTGCACCGCGTAACGCTCGGACAGCGTGCCGCTGCCGGGCAGCAGGCGGTCGAGCTCGGCGTGCGCCGCGGCGTAGGTCGCCGGGTCGGCGAGGCCGACGTCGACCTGGAAGTAGGCGGCCACCTCCGCCACGAAACCCACCGGCTCGCCGCCGAACTTGCGCGCGGTGCACTCGAGGCCGGTGAGCTGACCGCGCAGGTAGGCGCTGCGGTCGGCCGGCAGGCCGCTCACGTCGAGCTCGGTCAGCAGGGCGCGGGCCTGGTCACGCAGCTGGTGCGGGGTGGGGGCCGGTTCGTCGGCGACCTGCGCCCGGACCCGCGGGTCGCCGGTGTAGGCGTCGACGAAGCCGGCCTCCAGCCGGTCGAAGCGGAGGCCGAGCCGGACGTACTCGAGCGGGACGTCGACCGCGCCGGCTGCCATGCGCGGCATCCTCTCAGCCGGGACCGGCCCGCCGGCGCGTCGCCCCGCCCGGCCGGAGTGGCCGAACCGGGAGTGGGGTCAGCCGCCGAAGCGACGGTGCCGGGCCGCGTAGTCGCGGAGCGCGCGCAGGAAGTCCACCCGCCGGAAGTCCGGCCAGTAGACGTCGGTGAAGTGGAACTCGGCGTTGGCCGTCTGCCACAGCAGGAAGCCCGACAGCCGCTGCTCACCGCTGGTCCGGATCACCAGGTCGGGGTCGGGCTGCCCGCGGGTGTAGAGGTGCTCGGCGATGTGGTCGACCTCCAGGGTCTCGACCAGCTCCGGCAGCGTCGTCCCCCGCTCGGCGTGCTCGGCCAGCAGCGACCGGACGGCGTCGGCGATCTCCTGCCGCCCGCCGTAGCCGACCGCCAGGTTGACCGTGGCGCCCAGCCGGTCCCGGCTGGCCTCCTCGGCCCGCTTCAGCGCGGCGACCGTCTCCGCCGGGAGCAGCTCCAGGGCACCCATGGCCCGCAGCTGCCAGCGGCGGCCGGGGCGGGCCAGGTCGCAGGCGACGTCCTCGATGATCCGCAACAGGGCGGTGAGCTCGGACTCGGGACGCCGCAGGTTGTCGGTGGAGAGCATGAAGAGCGTGACCACCTCCACGCCGGCGTCGTCGCACCAGCCGAGCAGGTCCACGATCTTGTCCGCGCCCCGGCGGTGGCCGTGCGCGACGTCCTCCAGGCCGATGGAGCGGGCCCAGCGCCGGTTGCCGTCCATGATCACACCGACGTGGCGGGGGGTGTCGGCGCCCAGCAGTGCCCGGGCCAGCCGCCGTTCGTACAGCGCGGTGAGCACGTCGCGGACCCTTGCGCGCACCCCCACGCCGAGCAGCCTAGGACCCCTGTCTTCCCGGAGCCGACCGCCGGGCCCCGAGGGCGGGGCAGGGTCACAGCCAGGTCGGGATGACGGGCTCCCCACGTCTCCGTAACCTCGGAGGCATGACCGTCTCCTCAGACCGCGAGGACTCCGTCCGGGTCCGCGCCGACGGCGCCCAGCTCGAGGCACCGCTGGGCGAGGCGGTCGACGCCGTCCACGCCGAGGGCGAGCGCGTCGAGTCCGTCGAGGGGCGCGGCCAGTGGGCCGACGCCGAGTACGGCGACAAGGACTACGACCACCCCGACACGCGCCCCCGCATGCGGGGCTGGCTGCACCTGTTCGCCTTCTTCGGCGCGATCGTGGCCGGCGCGGTGCTCATCCCGCTGGCCGCGGTGCAGGGGGCGAGGGCCGGCTTCTCCGTCGCCCTCTACTGCCTGACCATCCTCGGCCTGTTCGGCGTGAGCGCGGCCTACCACCGGCGGCGGTGGTCGCCGCGCGGTTGGAAGCTGATGAAGCGTGCCGACCACTCGATGATCTTCCTGTTCATCGCCGGCACCTACACGCCGTTCGCGCTGCTGGCGGTGCCCGAACCCACGGGCTACTGGATCCTCGGCATCGTCTGGACCGGTGCGATCGCCGGCGTCGCCCTGAAGATGGTGTGGCCCACCGCCCCGCGGTGGCTCGGCGTGCCGATCTACCTGGCGCTGGGCTGGGTGGCCGTGTTCGTGCTGGTCGACATCCTGCAGACGGTCGGGGTCACCGTGCTGGTGCTCATGGCGGCCGGCGGCCTGCTCTACAGCGCCGGGGCGATCTCCTACGCACTCAAGAAGCCCAACCCGTGGCCGGGCACCTTCGGCTACCACGAGGTCTTCCACGCCATGACGATCGTGGCGGCCACCTGCCACTACATCGGCGTCTACTTCGCGCTCTACAACAGCCCGTTCACCACGTAGCGGCGCCGCGGCCCGGCGCAGGGCATAGGAAGCTTTCCACCCGGATTACTACCGCATCCTGGGTGTAAAGCTTCCTATGCCCCTCGGGACGCGTGTCGTGCCGCTGGGCTCAGGCGGCGGTACGCAGGTCCGCGGCCGGGAACGGCGGACGCTCGTCCAGCCGCACGGACAACTTCCCGGCCAGCCGCCAGGCGCGGGCGGTCAGGTCCCGGTCGGCCTCGGTCACCAGGTTGCCCATCACCCGCAGCGCGACGGTCATCAGCGTCCGCGACCGCATGCCCACGGGCCCGGCGGCGGGCAGGAATCGCGGCAGGGTGAGCAGCCCGGCCAGCCGGCGGGCGATGGAGAACGCCTGGCCGTAGTGCCCGCGCAGGGTCGCGGGCCACGCCAGCGACCAGTCGGCCTCGTCGAGCATGCCGGCCAGCGTCCGGCCGGTCTCCAGCCCGTAGTCGATGCCCTCGCCGTTGAGCGGGTTCACGCACCCGGCGGCGTCGCCGACCAGCGCCCAGTTGCGCCCGGCGACACCGGAGACGGCCCCGCCCATCGGCAGCAGCGCGCTCGCCGGCGCCCGCACCGGACCGGCCAGTTGCCACTCGCCGCGGCGCTGGCCGGCGTAGACGTCGAGCAGCGACCTCAGCTGCACCCCGGCCGGACGGCGGGCCGTGGCGAGCGTCCCGACCCCGATGTTGACCTCGCCGCCGCCGAGCGGGAAGACCCAGCCGTAGCCGGACAGCAGCTCGCCGTCCGCGCCGCGCAGCTCCAGGTGCGAGGAGATCCACTCGTCATCGCTGCGGCCGGAGGAGACGTAGCCGCGGGCGGCCACGCCGTAGGCGGTGTCCCGGTGCCACTCCCGGCCGAGCACCCGGCCCAGCGGGGAGCGGGCACCGTCGGCCACGACGAGCCGGCGGCACGCCACGGTGCTCGTCGTCCCGTCCGGCCGACGAAACACCACGCCGGCCACCCGGTCGCCGTCCCGCTCCACGTCGACGGCCTTGGCACCCTCCAACGGCACCGCCCCGTCGGCCAGCGCCGTCCGCCGGATCCGGGCGTCGAGTTCGGTGCGCGGCACGGCGCCGCCGTGGTCGGGCAGCGTCCCACCCGGCCAGGGCAGCAGCAGCTCCTGGCCGAAGCCGGCCGCCCGCAGACCCCGGTTGCGCCCGTGCGAGCGGACCCAGTCGCCGAGGCCGAGAAGGTCCAGCTCGGCGATGGCCCGGGGGGTCAGGCCGTCACCGCAGGTCTTGTCCCGCGGGAAGACGGCGGCATCGGCCAGGACGACGTCCGCTCCGCTGCGCGCGGCCCACGCGGCAGCCGCCGAACCCGCCGGGCCGGCGCCGACGACCAGGACGTCGGTACTGGTGGGCTCGGGTGTGTGCGGCACGGGCCCAGTGTCCCTGGTCGGCCGCGGCAGGCCGTCCCGGCTCAGCCGAACAGCGGGAAGCGCGCGGCGACCGGGCCCAGTTCCAGCTTGTCCGCGGCGGTCAGCGGCTCCCGTCCGGTGCCGCGCCGGGCCGCGGTGACGTCGTCCCAGCGGCGCGGCAGCCGACCGCCGGCGAGCTCCTCCAGGACCCGGCGGACCTCGGCCAGCGGGGCTTCGCCCGGACCGGGGCGGTCCAGTGAGGCGACCAGGTCGAGGTGGTGGACGGCCGCCTCGACGGCGAGGGTGGAGAGCAGGTCGGCGACCCGCAGCACCCGGCCCTGGGTCGCCACCAGGTCGGTCTCGCGAACCCGCCCGGCCGCGACCAGGACCGCGGCCGTCGTCTCCGCGTACCGCGGCGCGATGCCGGCCAGGCCCCCCGCGGTGCTGGCGGCGATCCGGGTGCTCCAGAGCTCCGCGTCGTCACCGGGCGCCGGCGGGCGCCACGCCGTCCAGTAGCTGACGGCGTCGGTGTCGGCGAAACCGGCAGCCGGCGTGCACAGCGCGACCAGCGCCCGCCGCGCATCGTCGAGGAGGTGGAAGCCGAGGTCGACCGGCGTCCAGCCCGCGCAGCCGGTCGGCTGCCAGCCCTCCTCGGTGCCCAGCGCGCTGAGCACCGAGGAGAGCGGGACGTAGGCGCTGCTGAGCAGGTCCAGCGGGTCCGTCACGTGGCCACCCTGGCAGAGCCTGCCCGACCGGGGCTTAGTCGACCTGGGGCCCCCGGGCGCGGACCTCCTCGACCGACGCCATGGCCGCGCGCAGCTCGGCCAGCCACTGCTCGGTGTGCTCGCCGACCAGGCGCACGGACCAGGCCAGCGCCTCCGACCGCGACCGGGCCACCCCGGCGTCGACCAGGGTGTCGAGGACCTGGCGCTCGGGCTGGCGCAGCCGGGTCATCACCGGCACCGACAACGTGGTGAACAGCTCCCGGCTGTCGCCGCAGCGGGCGCCCCAGGCCACCGACCGGCCGTAGCGGGCCTGGGCGGCGTCGGCGATGGCCATCCGCTGCTCGCGGGTCTGCTCGCGGAACCGGGCGATCCGCCCCGCCTGGGCCGCGGCCGCGTCCCCCTCCCCCGCGTCGGGCTGCGGGACGGCGCCGACCACGGTGATCTCGTCCCGGTCGACGAGCAGCTCCACCGGGCCGGCGAACCACTCGTCGGGCAGCCGGCCGGCGAACCAGCCGGCCACCTCGGCGCGGTCCAGCGGGGGCGGGGCGTCGGCGGCGCGGCCCCGGGCGCGGCCCCGGCCCGGGAAGCCCTCCGGTGGGAACCGGTGGTGTGCGTGCATGGTGTCCTCCTCAGGACGACGATGCATACAGTGTAATCGTGTAATCAGTACGCCTGGTGAGCCATCGCTGCGCTGAGAGCGGACACGTCGCCGACCGGGGCCGAGCACACGAAGCCGCGGCAGACGTAGGCCGCCGGGCGGCCGTCGCGAACCGGACGGTCGGCGAGCAGCGGCACACCGGGGGCGTCGGGCTCCCCCACGACGACGACCGCACCCGGGCTGGTGGAGGCCCGCGCCGCGGCGGCGAGGGCCTCCCGCTCCGCACCTGCCGGGCCACTCACCGCCACCTCGAGCGGTCCGGCCAGCAGCGCCTCCCCCACCGCGGCGGCCCAGCCCGCGGCTCGTGGCGCGTGCGTCACCAACCGGGCCAGCGACGCCAGCGCCGCCGCACCCCGCTCCCGGTGCTCCGCGGAGCCGGCCAGCGCGCCGTAGCCCACCAGTGCACCGGCCGCCGCGGCGATGCCGGCCGGGGTCGGCCCGTCGGCCGGGTCGAAGGGCCGGTGGACCAGCGCCTCGGCGTCGGCGGCGGTGTCGTGCCACTGGCCGTCGGCATCGACGAACTGCTCGGCCACGACGTCCAGCAGCTCCCCGGCCCAGGTCAGCCAACGCCCCTCGCCGGTCGCCGCGTGCAGCGCCAGCAGCCCCTCGGCCAGGTCGCCGTAGTCCTCCAGCACCCCGGCGTGGGCGCCGACCCGACCGTCCCGGGAGGCCCGGCGCAGGCGGCCGTCGACCCAGTGGGTGCCGTGCAGCAGCTCGGCAGCCGCCCGGGCGGCCTGCACCGCGCCGGAGTCGCCGGTGAGCGCGCCGAAGTCGGCCAGCGCTGCGATCGCCAGCCCGTTCCAGGCGGTGACCACCTTGTCGTCGCGGGCCGGCTGCGGCCGGAGCGCCCGCGCCGCGGTCAGCTCGGCGCGCACCCGGGCCAGCCGGTCGACGTGCTCGACGTCCCGCAGCAGCTGCAGGGTGGAGCTGCCGTGCTCGAAGGTGCCCTCCCGGGTCACGGTGAAGACCTCCGCCGCCCAGGCGCCGTCGTCCTCGCCGAGCACCTCGACGAGCTGGGCCGGCGTCCACACGTAGGTCCGCCCCTCGACGCCCTCCGTGTCGGCGTCCAGCGCGGAGGCGAAGCCGCCCTGGTCGGTGCCGAGATCGCGCCGGAGGAAGCCCGCGGTCTCCTCGGCGACCCGCCGGGCCCACGGCGATCCGGTGCTGCGCCACAGGTGCGCGTACACCCTCAGCAGCAGCGCGTTGTCGTAGAGCATCTTCTCGAAGTGCGGCACCACCCAGGAGGCGTCCACCGAGTACCGGGCGAACCCACCGGCGAGCTGGTCGTAGATGCCGCCGCGGGCCATCGCCTCGGCGGTGTGGGTGGCCATCCGCAGGGTCTGCTCGTCACCGCGGCGGGCATGGGCGCGAAGGAGGAACTCCAGCACCATGGACGGCGGGAACTTCGGGGCCCCGCCGAAGCCGCCGGCCCGCTGGTCGTGGCCGTCGGCCAGGGTGGCGATCGCGCCGTCGAGCAGGTCCGCCGACAGCGGCACCGGGTCGCCGAGGTCCAGTCGACCGGAGATGCCCTGCACGATCTGGGTGCCGGCCGCCTCCAGCTCGCCGCGCCGGGTCGACCACGCCTCGCTCACCGCGCTCAGCAGCTGACGGAAGCTGGGCAGCCCGTGGCCGCCGCGCGGCGGGAAGTAGGTGCCGCAGTAGAACGGGGCGCCGTCCGGGGTCGTGAAGACCGTCATCGGCCAGCCGCCGGAGCCGGTGAGGGCCTGGGTGGCGGCCATGTAGACGCTGTCGACGTCCGGGCGTTCCTCGCGGTCGACCTTCATGCAGACGAATCCGGCGTTCATCTGGGCCGCGGTCTGGGCGTCCTCGAACGACTCGTGGGCCATGACGTGGCACCAGTGGCAGGCGGCGTATCCCACACTCAGAAGGACGGGTACGTCGCGCCGGCGT
>JAOPUQ010000512.1 GCA_025963425.1 Modestobacter sp.
TGGGCGCGGTACTGCTCCAGCGCGGCCTTCGCCTCGGCCTGCATCGCCTCGGCCCGCTCGATGCCGCCCTCGATCGCGTCGCGACGCGCGACGAAGGCCTTCTCGAACTGCGGGGCGACGAACTTGACGACCACGAACAGCACGACCGCGAACGCGATCAGGCCGATGATGATCTCGCCCAGGGGCGGGAGGAGCGGGTTGTGCGCTTCCTCAGCTGCCCAGATCAGCATGGTGTCCACCATCCAGTCGGGATCCGTGCTCGGTTGAGCAGGATCAGATGCCGAAGACGAAGGGGACGACGAAGCCGATCAGCGCGAGCGCCTCGGAGAGCGCGAACCCGTGGAACGCGTAGGTCCGGGTCAGACCGGCGGACTCGGGCTGCCGGGCGGTCGCCTGGATGTAGGCGGCCCAGACGATGCCCACACCGATGCCGGGGCCGATGGCGGCCAGGCCGTAGCCGACCGAGCCGATGCTGCCGGTCAGTTCTGCCAGAAGCTCCATTGCGGGGTGTTCCTCCTGTGTCGTCGCCCGGTGGGTACCGGGCGGCTGGCGGGGGTGGTGCGGATGGTGCAGCTTGGGTCGTGCGGTGGTGCGGCTCAGTGCTCGGCTTCGATGGACCCGTTCAGGTAGGTCCCCATCAGCACGGTGAAGACGTAGGCCTGCAGGAAGATGACCAGCAGTTCGAAGAAGGTCATCACGATCGCCATCAGCGCCGAGATCGGCCCGAAGATGACCGAGTAGTTGCCGACCTGGAACAGGTACACGGCGCCGAGGGAGAAGACCACCAGCAGCATGTGGCCGGCGAACATGTTGGCGAAGAGTCGGACGGCCAGGGTGAACGGCCGCACGATGAAGTTCTGCAGGATCTCGATCGGCGTGACCAGGATGTACATCGGCTTGGGCACACCGGGCAGGAACAGGATGTCCTTGAAGTACCGGACCACGCCCTGCTCGCGGATGCCGACCCAGATGTAGATGACCCAGCAGATCATGGCGAGCACGAGCGGGAAGGCGAACTTGCTCATCGGCGAGATCTGCGCGAACGGGATGATCGACATCAGGTTGTTCGCCAGGATGAAGAAGAACAGCGAGACCAGGAACGGTGCGAACGGCAGGCCCTTGGGGCCCACCACGTCCCGGGCGATCCCGTCCCGCACCAGGGAGTAACCGCTCTCGCCGAGGAACTGCAGCCGGCCCGGCACGATCTGGGGGTTGCGCGCCATGACGTAGAGCAGCGCGGAGATGGCCAGCGTGGCGATCCAGAGGATCAGCGTGATCCGGGTGATCTCGAAGGACACACCGAGCACCGAGAAGCTGCCGAGCACCTCGGGATAGAACTCACCGAGGCCGGGCGCGTGGAAACCGGAATCCCCACCACCGCCTTCAGCAGCAAGCACGTCCACGAGCGCGAGGGCGCTGGAGGTCACCGTTGTCCCTTCTGCGTCCTGGGCTGGCTCCGTCGTCCGCCCGGGGTCTTCGTCGACCACTGACCCGGGAGCGGGTCGGCGGCGCCGTACCTCTTGACCACCAGGTAGATGGCCACTGCCATGCCGAAGATGACGCCGACCGGGAAGAACACCAGGATGTCCAACCAGCGGTCGAGCAGCCACCCGGCCCCGCCCCACACGGCCATCCCGGAGATCAGCGTCCCGGTGACCGCCCAGCCGGTGTCGGCCCCACTGGGCTGACGGGCTGGACCTGCAGGTCGTGGTCGGGTGCTCCCGGGTGGGGGAGTGTCCTCAGCCATCGGATCGGACCCTATCAGCCGCGTGTCGGGCGTATTTCCGGGTCGTCCGCCCCACCGCGCTGAGCATCCGCTGTGCGGGTGCTCGGCGGCGGCGGTGACGGCACCCGGGGCGGGCTGGGCGGGGACACGTAGTAGAGCTGCCGGGTCCACACCCAGCGCAGCTGGACCGCGCTCCACAGCAACGCCCCGACGATGACCGCCCAGGCCAGCGCCCGGCGATCCAGCCAGCCGTCGGCGGGCAGCGCCGACAGGACGGCGTACAGGACCAGCGCCTTGACCGCGAAGGTTCCCAGCGCAGCAGGGAGCGTGAAGGTGTCGTCGATCTTGCCGGCCCAGGCGATGACCAGGCCGGAGACGCAGAAGAACGCCGTGACGATGGCCGCCCCCACCAGCACCCCGAGGGCGTCGGCCCAGCCGGCGAGCAGGCCGGTGACCGGCACGGCGACGGCGGTGACGGCCAGCGCCGCCAGCGCGCCCACGCGCAGGAACGACAGGTCCCACGGGGCCTCGCTGCGCGGCCCCGTGCGTTCGGCGAACAGGCCGCTCACCGCCGCACCCCCGCGGGGGTGGAGGAGACGACGGCCGCCGGTGGGGCGGACGAGGAGGACGACGGTGCCGCGCGCCGCGTCGGGTGGGCCGAGCGGCTGCGTTCCTTCATCGCGGCCAGCTCCGCCTGCCTGGCGGCGATGGCGGCGCGGCGGGCCCGGGGGCTGAGCACCACGACCACGCCGACGGCCAGCAGACTGCCGATGACGACCAGCACCTCCGCCGTCCCACCGGTGATGGACAGCGCGACGGCGCCGAAGCTGAGCAGCGCGGCCCAGAAGTACATGATCAGCACGGCCCGGCGGTGCGAGTGCCCGATGGACAGCAGCCGGTGGTGCAGGTGCATCTTGTCCGGCGAGAAGGGCGACTGCCCGCGCCGGGTGCGCCGGACGACGGCCATCACCAGGTCGGCGAACGGGATGAACAGCACCGCGACCGGCACCAGCAGGGGCAACGCCAGCGGCAGCAGGCTGGCGGCGGAGTCGAAGGTCTGCGGGTCGGCCTGGCCGGTGGCCGAGACCGCCGCCGCCGACAGCATCAGCCCGACCAGCATGGAGCCGGAGTCACCCATGAAGATCCGTGCGGGGCTGAAGTTGTGCGGCAGGAAGCCCAGGCAGGCACCGGCCAGCACCGCGGTGATCAGCGCGGGGGCGCTGGCCACGTCGTCGTAGCCGACCAACCCCAGGTGGTAGCTGTAGGCGAAGAAGGCCAGCGCGGCGATCGCCGAGACCCCCGCGGCCAGCCCGTCGAGGCCGTCGATGAAGTTCAGCGC
>JAOPUQ010000253.1 GCA_025963425.1 Modestobacter sp.
CGGCCGCGGCGGCGGCGTCGGTGGCGGCCTGGTCGGCGGCCGCCTGCACCTGGGCGGCCGCGGCCTGGGCGTCCTCGCGCTCGGCGCGGCTGGCCACCATCTCCTGGAGACGGGCGGCTGCCTCGTCCCCGGTGAGGGCGGAGTCCGCGGCCCGGTGCAGGGCCAGTTCCTCGGCCACGCTGGTCACCTCCGCCGGGGCGGCCTCGGCGGTCAGCGGCCCGGTGGCCACCAGGCCGAGTCCGGTGACACCCAGCAGGGCGGCGGCCAGATAGAGGGCCGGCTTGCGACGGAGCACCGCCAGTGGTCGACGGCCGCCCCGGGAACGACCGGCGGCCACCTCGGTGACGAGCGCCGGCGCATCGAGGGCCTCGGCGGGTGCGTCGTCGCCGTCCTCGGCGGGCAGAGCGACCGCGGGGACGTCGAGCCCCGCCAGCGGCCCGGCCGTGGCCGGCGCGTCCTCGGCCAGCGGGACGAGCGCCGTGAGGCACACGCCGTGCGCGGAGGACCGGGTGACCAGGACGCCGCGCTCCTCGACGGTCTGCGCCGACTCCGAGGTCGACCGGACGGCGGTGAGGACACCGGCCGTACCGGTGCCGGCGCGGAGCACCGTGCGACCGTCGAGGAGCCGAGCGAGGCGTTGCGGGTCCATACACCTGTCTTTCGTCGGAGCGTGGCGCGACACGGCCACTCGTTGCAAGGCGGGGCCCATGTAAACACGCCGTGACCGGTTCGTGATGTGACGCGGACGAGATGCATATCGGGTCAAGTGCTCAGGCTCACAACAAGTAGTGCCAATCGACCACCCTCTGTCACGTCATGTGTACATATAGGTCATGAATCGAAACGCGCTGTGACGGGTAGGTGAGCGCGGGAGCGAGCAACGTCACGCACCCCGACGCCGCCCCCCGACCGGTCGGCGGCCGCTCACGGCCCCCGAGACAGAGGAGCGACCATGCGCGCAGTGACCTGGCACGGCCGGGACGACGTCCGCGTCGACACCGTCCCCGACCCCACGATCCAGGAACCGACCGACCTCGTCGTCGAGATCACCTCCACCGGCATCTGTGGCTCGGACCTGCACCTGATCGAGGTGATGGCCCCGTTCATGACCGTCGGGGACGTGATGGGTCACGAGCCCATGGGCGTCGTCCGGGAGGTCGGCCCCGGCGTCACCGAATTCAAGGCCGGCGACCGGGTCGTCGTCCCGTTCAACATCTCCTGCGGCACGTGCTGGATGTGCAACCAGGGCCTGCAGAGCCAGTGCGAGACCACCCAGAACCGCGAGCAGGGCTTCGGGGCCTCGCTGTTCGGCTACACCAAGCTCTACGGCCAGGTGCCCGGCGGGCAGGCGGAGTACCTGCGGGTGCCCTTCGGCAACACACTGCCGATCAAGGTGCCCGACGGCCCGGCCGACGACCGCTTCGTCTACCTCTCCGACGTCCTGCCCACCGCCTGGCAGGCGGTGCAGTACGCCGCCGTCCCGCCCGGCGGGACGGTGCTCGTCCTCGGGCTGGGGCCGATCGGTGACATGGCCACCCGGATCGCCAAGCACCTCGGTGCCGGCCAGGTGCTCGCCGTCGACACCGTGCCCGAGCGGCTGGCCCGCGCCCGGGCCAACGGCATCGACGTCCTGGACTCCACCGCCCAGGCCGACGTCGTCGCGTGGGCGCGGGACAAGACCGATGGCCGGGGTCCGGACGCCGTCATCGACGCCGTGGGCATGGAGGCGCACGGGTCACCGGCCGCCACGCTGGCGCAGAAGGCCACCGCGATCCTCCCCGACGCGATCATGGAGAAGGTCATGCAGGTGGTCGGCGTCGACCGGATGGCCGCGCTGAACACCGCCATCGAGGCGGTCCGCCGCGGCGGCACCATCTCGCTGTCCGGCGTCTACGGCGGGGCCACCGACCCGATGCCGCTGATGCGCATGTTCGACAAGCAGATCGAGCTGCGGATGGGCCAGGCCAACGTGTGGCGCTGGGTGCCCGACATCCTGCCGCTGCTCACCGACGCCGACCCGCTCGGCGTCGACACCTTCGCCACCCACCACGTGCCGCTGGAGCAGGCGCCGGAGGCCTACGAGACCTTCCGGCAGAAGCGGGACGGCGCGGTGAAGGTGCTGCTGCGCCCCTGATCCGGGCGTCGTCCCCGGACGACGTGACCAGCTTCATGGCCGTCGCGGGCACAGATCCGCTGGTCGGTGGCCTTGGCTGTGAGTGGACGTCGCGGTCCGCGTCCTCTTCCCCCTGCCGCCCGGAGTCCCGCCGTGCCCCTCGCCCTGCTCGCCCTCGCCATCGGTGCCTTCGGCATCGGCACCACCGAGTTCGTGATGATGGGCATGCTCCCGCAGATCGCCGGCGACCTCGACGTGTCCGTGTCTGCCGTGGGACTGCTCATCTCGGCCTACGCGATCGGCGTGGTGATCGGCGCTCCCACGCTCACCGCCCTCGGGGTCCGCTTCACCCCGCGGCAGACCCTGATCGGCCTGATGGTCGTCTTCGTCGTCGGCAACGCGCTGTCCGCGATCGCCCCCGGCTACACCACCCTCCTCATCGCCCGGGTGCTCACCGCGCTGGCCCACGGCTCCTTCTTCGGGGTCGGTGCGGTGGCCGCACGCCGGCTCGTGCCCAAGGAGAAGGCCACCCAGGCGATCTCGCTGATGATCACCGGGCTGACGCTGGCCAACGTGGTCGGCGTGCCGCTGGGCACCTTCGTCGCCCAGCAGGCCAGCTGGCGGCTCGTGCTCGGCGGGGTCGCGGCGATCGGGGTGGTCACGATCGTCGGCTTGCTCGCCTGGATGCCCGCCGTCGCCGGGGAGCCCACCGACCTGCGCAGCGAGCTGTCCGCGTTCCGCCGCCGGCAGGTATGGCTGATCCTGGGGCTGACCATGGTGGGCTTCGCCGCGATGTTCGCCGTCTACAGCTACGTCAACCCGATCCTGACCGAGCTCGGCGGCATCCCCGAGGGCTGGGTGACGCCGGTGCTGGCCCTGTTCGGGGTGGGCACCACGATCGGCACCCTCTCCGGCGGCCGGCTCGGTGACCGCTTCGGGTTCTCCTTCGTCGCCGTCGGCCTCGTGGGCATGTCGCTGGTGCTCGTCGCCTTCGCCCTGCTGGCTCGCACCCCGGCGGCCGCCGTCGTCCTGCTGGTGCTGTTCGGGACCATCGCGTTCGCGCTCGGCCCGGTGGTGCAGAGCCGGGTGATCGACGCCGCCCGGGTGCCCGGCGGGAGCCTGGTGTCGGCCGCGAACCAGGCCGCCTTCAACGTGGCCAACGCCTTCGGCGCGGCGCTGGGTGCGGCGGTGCTGTCCGCGGGGCTGGGCTACACCGCGCCGATCTGGGTGGGTGCGGTGATCGCCCTGCTCGGCGCGGGGGTCGCCGTCCTGGCCCTGCGTGGTGAGCGCTCCGACGCGCGCGGCGCCGACACCGCTGCCACGGCCGACGTCGAGGTCCGGCAGCACACGCTCGCCCCGGTCGACGCCGGCTGACGTTTGTGCTCCCCGGACGGTGGGGGTAGCAACCAGGCATGACCATCACGGCTGAGAAGTCCGGCCAGTTCACCCTCGGCGACCGCACCGTGCACCGCATCGGGTACGGGGCCATGCAGCTGTCCGGCCCGCACATCATGGGGCCGCCCCGCGACCGGGACGCCGCCGTCGCGGTGCTGCGCCGTGCGGTCGAACTGGGCGTCAACCACATCGACACCAGCGACTACTACGGCCCGCACGTGACCAATGAGATCATCCGCGAGGCCCTGCACCCCTACCCCGACGACCTGGTCATCGTCACCAAGATCGGCGCCCGCCGGACCCCGGAGGGCGAGTGGCCCGAGGCCCTCTCCCCCGACGAGCTGCGCTCCGCGGTGCAGGACAACCTCGACCACCTCGGCCTGGACGCCCTCGACGTGGTGAACCTGCGGCTGCCCGGATTCGCCGAGCCGGTCGAGCGCTCACTCGCCGAGCCCTTCGAGGCGCTGGCCGCCATGCAGCAGGAGGGGCTGGTCAAGCACCTGGGCGTCAGCAACGTGACCACCCAGATGCTGGCCGAGGCACGGTCGATCGCGCCGGTGGCCTGCGTGCAGAACCACTACAACCTGGTGCACCGGGCCGACGACCCGATGGTCGACGCCCTGGCCCGCGAGGGCATCCCCTACGTGCCGTTCTTCCCGCTCGGCGGCTTCAGCCCGCTGCAGTCCGCGGCGCTGGAGACGGTGGCCCGGCGGCTGGAGACCACGCCGATGGAGGTGGCGCTGGCCTGGCTGCTGGCCCGCTCCCCCAACCTGCTGCTGATCCCCGGCACCTCCTCGGTCGCGCACCTGGAACAGAACCTGGAGGCTGCCGCGCGGGTCCTCGGCCCGGTCGAGCTTGACGAGCTGGACCGGATCGGCGGCACCGGGGAGCTCGACTCCGACCTCTGACCGCCCCCATCCCCGAGGCATAGGAAGCTTTTCACCCACTTTCCGCGCCGGAACCGGGTGGATAGCTTCCTATGCCTGGAGGGTGGGGCGTCAGCGGGTGCGCTGCACCCGGGCCTCGTCGAACACCGGCTCGGGCGCCTCGTAGACCCGGCCGTCGGAGCCGAACACCAGGAACCGGTCGAAGGTACGGGCGAACCAGCGGTCGTGGGTCACCGCCATCACCGTGCCGTCGAAGGCGGCCAGCGCCTCCTCCAGCGACTCGGCCGAGAGCACGTCGAGGTTGTCGGTCGGCTCGTCGAGCAGCAGCAGCGTGGCACCGGAGAGCTCCAGCAGCAGGACCTGGAACCGCGCCTGCTGCCCACCGGACAGCGACCGGAACAGCTGGTCGCCCTGCGCAGCCAGGCCGTAGCGGCGCAGTGCGGCCATCGCCCGGCCCCGGTCGACGCCCGGCCGCCCCGGTTCGCCGTGCCAGAGCAGGTCGACCAGCGTCCGGTCCAGCCACTCGGGATGGGCGTGGGTCTGGGCGAAGAACCCGGGGACGACGCGCGCCCCGAGCCTCCAGTCACCGGTGTGCGCGACGTCCTGGCCGGCCAGCAGCCGCAGGAAGTGCGACTTGCCGGCCCCGTTGGACCCCAGCACGGCGACCCGGTCGCCGTAGTCGACCTCCAGGTCGAAGGGTTGCATCAGTCCGGTGAGCTCCACCTGCTCGGCGACGATCACCCGCACGCCGGTCCGCCCACCGCGCAGCCGCATGGCCACGTGCTGGTCCGGCGGTCGGTCCGGTGGCGGCCCGGCGGCCTCGTACTTGGCCAGCCGGGTCTGCATGGCGTGGTAGCGGGCGGCCATGTCCGGGGAGTTCTTGGCCTGCTGCTGCAGGGTGCGCACCAGGTCGATGAGCCGCTCGTGCTCCTCGTCCCAGCGTTTGCGCTGGTCGGCCATCCGCTCGTGCCGGGCGGTGCGGGCCGCCGGATAGCTGGCGAAGTCGCCGCCGTGCACCCAGGCACCGCCGCCCTCGACGGTGACCACCCGGTCGGCGACCCGGGCGAGCAGCTCCCGGTCGTGGCTGACGAACAGCACCGTCTTGCGGGTCTCGATCAGCCGCTGCTCCAGCCAGCGCTTGCCCGGGACGTCGAGGTAGTTGTCCGGCTCGTCGAGCAGCAGCACCTGGTCCGGGCCGCGCAGCAGGCACTCCAGCGCCAGCCGCTTCTGCTCACCGCCGGACAGGCTGGCCAGCTCGCGGTACTTGCACCCGTCGTCGGGGACGCCGAGCGCGGCGACCGTGACTGTGTCCCAGGTGACCTCGACGTCGTAGCCGCCGACGTCGCCCCAGTGGCCCAGGGCGGTGGCGTAGGCGAGCTGGGTGGGCTCGTCGTCGGCCTCCATCATCGCCAGCTCCGCGGCCTCGACGCCGTCCCAGGCCTCCCGGACGGCGGGGGGCGCGAGGTCGATGAGGAAGCGCTGCACGGTGGTGTCGTCGCGGACCGAGCCGATGAACTGGCGCATCACGCCGAGCCCACCGGTGCGGGCGACCGAGCCGCCGTCGGGGGTCAGGTCACCGCTGATGATGCGCAGCAGAGTGGTCTTGCCGGCGCCGTTCTCGCCCACCAGCGCGGCGCAGGCACCCTCGCCCACCCGGAAGGAGACGTCGTCCAGCAGCACCCGGCCGTCGGGGAGCGTGAACCGCACCCCGGCGACGTCGACGTATCCCATGGGGCCATCGTCCAGGGCCGGGCAAACGGGATCGAGCCGGGCTCCCGGGAGCGGGGTCGGTCAGTCGATCGACAGGCGCAGCCGGTAGCGGGCGAGCCGCTCGACGAGTTCGGGGAGCGCGTCCACGGGGGCGCCGCTCAGCTCCTGCCGGCAGGTCCGCACCACCCGGACGACGTCACGGTCACCGGCCGAGCCGCTGAACTCCGCGACAAGCCGGCGCACGGCCTGCTCGACCGACGCATCGCGCACGGGGCGGGAGTGCAGGGCCAGCGTCATGAGGCGTTCCTCCGGGACGGCGGGGCACCGGCGTTCACCGGGTCGTCCGTGACCGCGGAAGGTGCGCACGTGAGGATGCCGCCCACGGTGCCCGACCGGCCAGGGCCGTAGGTCCCAGCGCCAGCACCCGGGCCGGCCCGGGCGGCGGGAGGATGGGCGACGGCCGCGAATCCGGAGGTGGACTATGCCCTTCCGTGACCGGGCCGACGCCGGGCGGCAGCTGGCGCGACGACTCGAGCACCTCAGCGGCGAAGACGTCGTCGTCCTGGGGCTGCCCCGCGGTGGCGTGCCGGTGGCTGCCGAGGTGGCCGCGTCGCTGCACGCGCCGCTCGACGTGATCGTGGTCCGCAAGCTCCGCGTGCCGCGCCGCCCCGAGCTGGCCATGGGCGCGGTCGGCGAGCAGGGCACGCTGGTGCGCAACCACCACGTCGTGCTGGCCTGCGACGTGGCGGACGCGGAGTTCGCCGAGGCCGAGCAGCTGGAGCGGGCCGCGCTGGCCGGCCAGCTGCGGCGCCTCCGCGAGGTCCGGACGCGCGAGCCGCTGGAGGGCCGGACGGCGGTCGTCGTCGACGACGGGATCGCGACCGGCGCGACCGCCCGGGCCGCCTGCGCCGTCGC
>JAOPUQ010000258.1 GCA_025963425.1 Modestobacter sp.
TGGTCGAGCTGCTCAGCGACGCCGCCGGGGTCGCCGCCGACGTCGGCAGCGGCATCGCGCTGTTCATCGACGAGATGCAGGACGTGCAGCCCGACGACGTCTCGGCCATCTGCGCCGCCTGCCACGAACTGTCCCAGCAGGGCGCCCCGCTCATCGTCGTCGGCGCCGGGCTCCCCCACCTGCCCGCGGTGCTCAGCGCCTCCAAGAGCTACTCCGAGCGACTGTTCCGGTACCTGCGCATCGACCGGCTGGACCGGGCCGCCGCCGACCGGGCGCTGCTGGCCCCGGCCGAGCGGGAGGACGTCGAGTTCCATCCCGCCGCGCTCGACGCCCTGTACGCGGCCGCCGACGGCTATCCCTACTTCGTGCAGGCCTACGGCAAGGTCACCTGGGACGTCGCCGCCTCCTCCCCCATCACCGCCGCCGACGTGGCGATGGCCGCCCCCGCCGCCGAGGCCGAGCTGGCCGTCGGCTTCTTCGGCTCCCGCTACGACCGGGCCACCCCCGCCGAGCGGGAGTACATGCACGCCATGGCCGAACTCGGCGGCCCGGCCGGCGCCGCGGTGGGCACCTCGGACGTCGCGATCTCACTGGGCCGCAAGCCCGCGTCGCTGTCCCCGGCCCGGGACTCACTGATCAAGAAGGGCCTGGTCTACTCGGCCGAGCGAGGGCAGATCGCCTTCACCGTGCCGCACTTCGGGCGGTACCTGCTCAGCCACGCCGACTGAGAAAGGACCCCCCGGGTCCCCTCGCAGGCTCGGGGACGCCCTGGAGGGGGCCACGCGCATCACTCGGGACGACGAGGGCAACGGACCACCCATGCCGCCGTGGCTCGAGGCCGGCCTGTGGGGGCTGCTCGGTGGCGGCGCGCTCGCCTACCTGGCCGCCAACGCGGTCCTCGCCCGGCGCTGTTCCACGTGCAACCGGTCCGGCGGGGTGTGGCCCCCGGCCGCCGGGGGCACGGTGGGCACATGAGCATCGGCGAGGACACCCGCGTGCCCCAGGAGATCGCCGTCCCGGTCGCGGGCGGGGACCTCGCGGCCCTGTACTGGGCCGCTGACGCACCCGGTGCCCCGCTGGTGGTGCTGCTGCACGGCATCACCGCCAACGCGCTGACCTGGGCGCCGGTGGCGGCCGCGTTGGCCGGGGAGTGCGAGGTCGTCGCCCCGGACCTGCGCGGCCGGGCACACAGCGCACGCCTGCCCGGGCCCTACGGCCTGTCCGCCCACGCCGCGGACGTGACGGCGCTGCTGGAGCACTTCGGGGCCGACGGTGCGGACGGCGCGGAGGCCACCGTGCTGGTCGGGCACTCGATGGGCGGCTTCGTCGCCGCGCTGGCCACCGCCGGCCAGGCCCGGGACATGGTGCACGGGCTCGTGCTGGTCGACGGCGGCCTGCCGCTGGCCGTGCCACCGGCCGCCGACGTCGACGCCGCGCTGGCCGCCGTGCTCGGCCCGGCACTGGCCCGGCTCGACCAGACCTTCCCCGATCTCGCCGCCGTCCGCGCGTTCTGGGCCGGCCACCCCGCGGTCGGCCCGTGGGTCGACTCCCCCGCGGTCGCCGCGTACCTCGCGCGCGACCTGACCGGCACCCCGCCGGAGCTGCGCAGCGCCGTCGTCCGGGAGGCGGTGCGGGTCGACGGGGCCGACGTGCTGGACAACGAACTGGTCCTGGAGGCGACAGCCGACTTCGCGGTGCCGACCATCCTGCTCTGGGCTCCCCGCGGTCTGCTGGCGGACCCGCCCGGCCTCTACGACGAGGTGCGGCTGGCCGGCCTGGGCCTCGCCGGCGCCGGCGTCACCGCCCGCGAGGTGCCCGGCACCGACCACTACTCGATCCTGTGGGCCGAGCCGGGTGTGGCCGCCGTCGCCGGCGCCGTGCGGGCGGCGCTCAGCCGGTGAACGGCCGGACGGCCGGCACCCGCTCCGGGCCGGCCTGCACCGGACGGCGGGCGTCCTCGCGGTGCGCCCGGACGGCCAGCACCGCGACATCGTCCTCCACGGCATCGCCCAGCAGCCCGGCGAGCAGCCCGTCGCACAGCACGTCCAGTGACTCCCCCGCCAGCTCGGCCGCCAGGGCGCGCAGCCGGTCCCGGCCGGCGTCGAGGTCCGACGTGCGGCGCTCGAAGAGCCCGTCGGTGAACAGCAGCAGGGTGCTGCCGGCGGGCAGCTCGACCACCCCGCCGGCGCGCGGCCCGCGCCAGCCGATGCCCAGCGGCGGGCCGACCGGGCAGTCCAGGTCGGCGACGGTCCCGTCGGGCAGCAGGAGCAGCGGCATCGGATGACCGGCGGTGGCCCAGCGCAGCCGCCGGACCCCGGTGACCTCGTCGCCCGGGTCCTGCTCCACGCGGGCCACCAGCGCGGTGGCCAGCGTCTCGGCACCGAGCCCGACGACGGCCAGATCCACCCGGCGCAGCACCCCGGCCGGCTCGTCCTGCCGGTCGTAGGCGATCGCCCGGACCAGCGTCTTCAGCTGCGCCATCGCCGCCGCGGCCTCGAGGTCGTGGCCCATCACATCGCCGATCACCAGCACGGTCGACCCGTCGGGCTGCAGGAACGCGTCGTACCAGTCGCCGCCGATGGCGATGCCCTGGGTCGCCGGCCGGTACCGCACGGCCAGCTCCAGGTGGTCGGGCTGGACCGGGGCCGACAGCAGGCTGCGCTGCAGCCGCTCGGCCACCTGGCCCTGCGCGGTCGCCAGCCGGGCGTTGTCCAGGGCGAGGGCGGCCCGGAAGGAGGCGACGGCCGCCGTGCGCAGCTCCAGGTCGGTGAACGGCCCGCGGTCGGGCCCGTTGACCAGGGTCAGCGCCCCGAACAGCTCCTCCCGGGCGACCAGCGGATACGTCGCCACGGCGCTCGGCTGCAGCGACGCCAGCGCCGCGCGGGCCGCGTCGTCGGCGACCATGACGTCCAGGTGCGCGTCGGTGAGCTGCTGGATGACCACCGGCGTGCCCTCGCGGAGGGAGGTCGGCACCGGAGCGCCGGCCCGGTTCGAGCGCACCCGCAGGTCGGCGTAGCGATGCATCGCGGGGGCCATCGCCGCGTCGCGGTGGGCCCGGCCGACGTCCCGTCGGCGCCCGTCCTCGACCACGGACACCAGGCACCAGTCTGCCAGCGTGGGGACGACCAGCTCGGCGAAGCGGTGCACCGCCTCGTCGGGGTCCAGGGTCGAGGTCATCGCCTGGCTGATGGCGCCGATGAGCATCAGGTGCCGGCCGGCCAGCTCCGCCTCGGCCGCCGCCTCCGCCGCGCGGGCCGCCGCCGCCTCGCGGGCGGCCATGGCCTCCTCCCGCGCCTGCTCCACCTGGCGCCGGGCGGTGACGTCGTCGTAGGTGACCACCAGCCCACCGTCGGTGCGGAAGGCATCCACCTGGAACCAGATCCGCATCGGCTCGAACCAGGCCTCGAAGCTCGACGGGACGCCGGTGTCCGCGACCTGCCGGTAGTTCCGCTCGAACGGGCTGTCCACCGTCTCGGGGTAGACGTCCCAGATGACCCGGCCGACCAGCCCGTCGACCGTCTCGCCCAGCAGGGCGGCCCCGGCCGGGTTCATGTAGCTGAACCGCCACTCCGCGTCCAGGACGAACAGCGGGCGGGCCATGCCCTCGACCGCCCGCATCAGGAGCGCAGCGGGCGCAGCTCCGCCCACCGAGTTCATGTGACCACTGTGCACCATCGCGGCAGATACGCCGTAAACCCCCGCCGACGGGGCGTTGCCCATCGCCCGACCGGGTGAGCCCGCGGCCCGGCGCGGCCGGCCCCTCAGTGCGCCAGGCTCCCGGCTCGGGCTTCGTCGAGCATGCTGCTCTCGTCGAAGGGCCGCTGCCCCGCCAGCACCGCGTCCATCTGCTCGCGGTCCAGCTCCTTGGTCCAGGTGGCCACCAGCACGGTGGCGATGGCGTTGCCGGCGAAGTTGGTCACCGCGCGCGCCTCGGACATGAACCGGTCGATGCCGACGATGAGCCCGACGCCCTCGAGCAGCTCCGGGCGGTGCGAGGACAGCCCACCGGCCAGCGTCGCCAGGCCCGCGCCGGTCACCCCGGCGGCACCCTTCGAGGCGATGATCATGAACACCAGCAGGCCGATCTGCTCGCTCAGCGACAGCGGGTCACCGAGGGCCTCGGCGATGAACAGCGAGGCCATCGTCAGGTAGATCGCCGTCCCGTCCAGGTTGAACGAGTAGCCGGTCGGCACCACGATCCCGACCACCGGCTGGGACACCCCGACGTGCTCCATCTTCGCGATCAGCCGGGGCAGCGCGGTCTCCGAGGAGGACGTGGAGACGATCAGCAGGAACTCCCGGCCCAGGTACCTGAGCAACTTGAAGACGCTCACGTGGGCGACCAGCCGCAGGATCGTGCCCAGGATGCCGATCACGAACACCAGGCAGGTCGCGTAGAAGCCCAGCATCAGGACGGCGAGGCTCTTCAGCGCGTCCACACCCGTGGCGCCGACCACCGCGGCGATCGCCCCGAAGGCGCCGATCGGGGCCACCCACATGACCATGGCCAGGATGCGGAAGACCAGCTTCTGCAGATGGCCGATGCCGCGCAGCACCGGCTCCCCCGCCGTCCCCATGGCCTGGATGGCGAAGCCGACGAGCAGCGCGACCAGCAGCGCCTGCAGCACCGACCCCGCGGTGAGGGCGGAGAACAGCGTCGTCGGGATCAGGCCCAGGATGAAGCCGGTGGTACCGCCCTCGCTCTCGGCCTCGCCCGCCAGGGCCGCGCCGCGCTGCCGCAGTTCCTCCGACAGCTGCAGCCCCTCCCCGGGGTGCAGCAGGTTGCCGATGACCAGCCCGATCGCCAGGGCGACCGTGGACATCAGCAGGAAGTAGCCCAGCGCCAGGCCGCCGACCCGGCCGACCTTGGCGGCCTGCCGGATGGACCCGATGCCCAGCACGATGGTGCAGAAGATGACCGGCGCGATCAGCATCCGGATGAGGGCGACGAAGGCGTCGCCGAGCCACTTGAGGCCGAGGGCGAAGTCGGGGAACACCAGGCCGACCACGATGCCGAGGGCGACCGCGACGATGACGGAGAGGTAGAGCCAGTGGGTGCGGTCGCGCCGCTTGGCCGGGACTGCCGCGTCCTGAGTGTCGTTGCCGGTGGCCATGGCGGCGATCATCGCGCGGATGGCCCGGAGCGGCCAGAGGCCGGCACAGACGGCGGACCGGGGGAGCGGGGCCCGTCGTGGTCTCCCACGGCCCCCCTCCCCCGGTCCCGGGGTCGAGCTGTCCGGTCAGGTCATGCCCTGCCCGTCACTTGAGGACGATGGACAGCGCTCCCTTGCCGTAGCCGGCCACGTCGACGTCCAGGTCGATGCGGTTGAACCCGGCGGCCAGGCCGGCCAGGTCACCGGGCACGGCCTCCCCCGGCGCGTACAGCTTGTACAGCTTCGAGTGCGTCACGCCGCCGGCGTTGAACATCGCCGCGGCGACGTTGACCACCTCGTGCAGCACCTCCATGTGCATGTCGGAGAGCTCGCCGTCCTCGATGGCGTCCTCCAGACCGCCCTTGGGGAGCAGTGCGAGCGCACCGGCGCACCATGCGGCCAGCGGCACGTCGATCAGGCAGATGGCGTTGGTGGACAGCTGCGGGTCGACGTAGACGGCCAGCGCGGCCCCGTCGTTGAGCGACACCGGGTCGCCGGGGGCGACGATGACCTCCTTGCCGAGGAGGCCCTCGAGCAGGTCGCGGACGTCCTTGGGGGCCGGCAGGATCGCCGGGGCCGGGGCGGTCACGCGAGGACCCCGTCCAGCGCCTCGCGGAAGGTCTCCTCGGTGAACGGCTTCGCGATGAGGAAGAGGGCGCCGGCGTTGGCCGCCTTCTCCCGCATCTCCGGGGAGCCCTCCGAGGTCACGAAGCCGAAGGGCACCTGGGAACCGGCGGCGCGCAGCGCCTCCAGGCACTCCAGACCGGTCATCTCGGGCATGTTCCAGTCCGACAGGACGAGGTCCGGCTTCTCCGAGCCGACCATCTGCAACGCTTCGAGGCCGTCCTGGGCCTGGATGATCTCGTGGTCGTCGTAACCGGCCTGTCGGAGCGTGCGGATGACGATCTGCCGCATCACACGGCTGTCGTCCGTCACCAGGATCTTCACTGCGGCACCTCGTTCCGCTCGGTGTGCGGCGCCGGGGTGGCGCCTTGCACGGTGATGGTCAGGGACTGGCCACGCCACTGGGCGTCGACGCGGCACAGGTCTTCCGGCCGGGAGGCCGGGGGGATGGGCCCGGTCTGCGGGAGACCGAGGGAGGAGAGCTCGGGCAGCAGCGACTTGACGTTGCCGCCGAGCACGTTGGCCAGCTCGCCGAGGGCGTCGTCGACGTCCTCCTGCTCGATGACCGCCGGCGGTCGGGCCCGCAGCAGGCACTCGGTGAGTGCCACCGCGGTCGCCTCGTCGCAGGTGACGACCACGGCACCGCACCAGCGGCCGGTGATCTGCACCCAGGCGCTCACGGTCACCTCCGGGGCCGGCACCGGCAACGGGACCAGTACCTCGCCGTCGCCGACCAGGGAGGTCCAGACGTCGTCGGCGATGCTCTGCACGGTGGCCGCGTCGAGCATCTCGGTGATGGGCTGCTGCGCCGGTGAGCTCAGCAGGTCGCTCACAGGGAGACCTCCTGGGGGAGCAGGCCGAGCAGGGCGAGCTTGTCGCGCATGGCGTCGGCGGTGAACGGCTTGATCATGTACTCGTGCGCGCCGGCGGCCAGCGCCCGCACGATCTGGCTGGTCTCGCTCTCGGTGGTCACCATCATCAGCGCGACCGACCGGTAGGCCGGGTTGCTGCGGACGGCGGAGACGAACTGAAGTCCGTCCATCACCGGCATGTTCCAGTCGACGCAGGCGAGGTCGGGCAGGTAGCCCTCCTCGAGCACGTCGAGGGCCTCCCGACCGTCGCCGGCAGGCCGGACCTCGTAGCCGAAGTCCTCCAGGATGCTGCCGACGATGCGCCGCATGGCACGGGAGTCGTCGATCACGAGGGCACGCACGTCAGTTCCCCTTCCGAGGGCGGTAGGCGGAGCCGCGGCCGAGGACGACCCGCTCCCAGTTGTCGTCCACGCCGAGGGTGGTCTCGGCGGCGCCGAGGAAGAGCCAGCCGTCCGGGCGCATGAGCTGGCGGACACGGCGCAGGATGCCCTGCTTGGTAGCCATGTCGAAGTAGATGAGCACGTTGCGCAGGTACACGACGTCGAACGGCCCCATCCGCGGCAGCGGCGCCGCGAGGTTGCACTCGGTCGTGGTGACCATCCGGCGCAGGGTGGGGGAGATCTCCCACTCGTTGCCGGCGCGGGTGAAGTGCCGGACCAGCATGGACGCCGGCAGTCCGCGGTTGACCTCGAGCTGGCTGAACCGTCCCGCCCGGGTCCGCTCGACCATCTCCCGGGACAGGTCCGTCGCGGTGATCGAGACGCGGCGGGCAGCGTCGGGCAGGGCGTCGGACACGAGCATGGCGATCGTGTACGGCTCCTGGCCGCTCGAGCAGGCCGCCGACCAGATGTTGAGCCGCTCCTCGGGACGCCGGCCGGCGACCAGGGAGGGCAGCACGGTGCCGGTCAGCGCGGTGAACGGGTCGCCGTCGCGGAACCAGGAGGTCTCGTTGGTGGTGAGCGCCTCGACGATGCGCCGGGTGGTGGCGGCGTCGGGCCGGTTGCGCACCGACTCGACGAGCTCGCTCACCCCGGTCAGTCCCCGCTGCTGGGCCATCGGCAGCAGGCGGGCCTCGACCAGGTACTCCTTGCCCGGCTGGAGGACGATCGCGCTCTCCTTGTGCACCAGCTGGCGCACCCAGTCGAAGCTCGTGGCGGTGAGGGTCATCGTCGGGCTCCGGAGGCGAGGGGGCGGGTCACGGGCAGCAGCCGGGTGATCGCGTCCGCGATCCGCCCGAGCGGCAGCACCTCGTCGGCGTGGCCGGCCTGGGTGACGGCGCCGGGCATGCCCCAGACGACGGAGGTGGCCTGGTCCTGGGCGATCACGGTGCCGCCGGCCTCGCGGATCTGGCCGGTGCCGATGCGTCCGTCGGACCCCATGCCGGTGAGCACCACGCCCAGCACGGCACCGTCGTAGGCGGCGACCGCGGAACGGAAGAGGACGTCGACGGCCGGCCGGCAGAAGTTCTCCGCCGGTCCCTGGTCCAGGGCGGTGCGCTTGATGCCGCCGGTGGCCCGGATGGTGAGGTGGAAGTCGCCGGGGGCGATGTGCACGGTGCCCGGCGCGAGCAAGGTGCCGGCGACGGCCTCGACGACGTCGAGGGCGCACAGCCGGTCCAGCCGCTGGGCGAACTGGCGGGTGAACACCGGTGGCATGTGCTGGACCAGGAGCACCGGAACCGGCAGCGAGGCCGGCAGCAGCGGCAGCACCTTGGTCAGCGCCTCCGGTCCGCCCGTGGAGGAACCGATGACCAGGACGGCCGGCTCCTGGCGGGGCCGCACGCGGGGC
>JAOPUQ010000307.1 GCA_025963425.1 Modestobacter sp.
CCGCGACGATCGCGGTGTACTCCAACAGCAGGTCCCACCCGATCAGCCAGCCGGTGAACTCCCCGAGCACCGCGTAGCCGTAGGTGTAGGCAGAGCCCGCGTGCGGGATCAGCCCGCCGAACTCGGCATAGGAGAGGGCCGCGCACGCGCTGGCGATGCCGGCGATGATGAAGGAGACGGAAACCGCGGGCCCGGCGACGCCGTTGGCGACAGTGCCAGCGAGCGAGAAGATCCCCGCGCCGATGATCGCGCCGATCCCGATCGCCGTGAGCTGGACAAGCCCGATGCTGCGCCGCAGCCCGTCCGCGTGCTCGTCCGACTCCGGCGTGACGGGCTTGCGCCGCCACATGCCCGAGCCACCGCCGAGCCCGCCCTTGGTCGTCTCGATGGCCATCGACGGTCCCCCTCGCATAGCAGAGCTACACGGTCGAGCCCCACAGTGGCACTCCCCACCGCGGCGTGCACCACGACCCCCAGCAACGGCCGGCCCTCCACCGCCTCGGCCAGTCGCAGAAGTCGGGTCGGCCCCCGGGACCGCCGTCCATGAGGCCGGCCGTGGCAGTGGTCCGGCTTCTGACCGATGAGCGGGCAGCCCGGGGAGGGCGGTGCGGTGTCGGAGGCGCCGCCGGAGGCCTACCAGGCGGCCGCGGCCGATCCGCTGGTCAGGCGGCGCGAACCTCCAGCGGCAGCCTGGTGACGGCCACCATCGTCCACGGGCTGCGGTGCTCGACCTGCTCGTCCCCTGCCACCTCCACGTCCCGGTAGCGCTCCAGCAACAGCCGCAGTGCAACTCTGGCCTCCAGCCGGGCAAGCGGCGCGCCGAGGCAGAAGTGGATGCCGTGCCCGAAGGTCAGGTGCGGGTTGGGCTTGCGGTGGATGTCGAACCGGTGCGGCTCGGCAAACACGCGCTCATCCCGGTTGGCCGCGGTCAGCCAGGGCAGCACGATCTGCCCGGCCGGGATGCGCCCGCCGCCCACCTCGGTGTCGACCGTGGTGATCCGGCCCAGGCGCGGGAACGGCGTGCGCACCCGAAGCACCTCCTCGATCGCCGCCGGGAGCAGCCTCGGGTCGGCCCGGACCTCGGCGACGGCGTCCGGGTTGTCCTGGAAGCTGACCACGCTGTTGCCCAGCGTCGCGGTGGTCGTGATGTGGCCCGCGATCAGAAGCAGCCCGACGAAACCGATGATCTCCTCGTCGGCCAGCCGCTCCCCGTCCACCTCGGCCTGGACCAGCTTGCTTGTCAGGTCGCTGCCCGGGCTGGCCCGGCGGGCCCTGATGTAGTCCAGGAAGTAGGCATTCATCTCCCGCATGGTGGGCGCGACGGCCGTCAGCACCTGCTCGCTGACCTCGCGCAGCGCCCGGTCGGGATCGACCTCCTGGCCGATCAGCACGTCGGCCCACGTGCGGAACAGCCCCCGGTCGGAGGTGGGGATGCCGAGCAGCTCAGCGATCACGATCACCGGCAGCGGATAGGCCAACGCGTCGATCAGGTCGAACCGCTCACCGACCTGGTCCAGCAACTGGGTGGTCAGCTCGGCGATGCGCGGCTCGAGGTCGGCCACCACCCCGGGTGTGAACGCCTGGCTGACCAAGGTCCGCAGCTTCCGGTGTCGTGGCGGGTCCATCCTGACGAAGTTGCCGCGCTGGAACAGCGCGAGATCGTCCTGGTCGGGCTGCAGGGCGGTGAGATCAGAGGAGAACACGGCCGGGTCGGACAGGATCGCGCTGGCTTCCGGGTGGCCCAGTACATGCCAACACTGCTGCTTGTCGTCGAAGTGGACCTGCCCGTGCGCGCGGCTGGCCTCCAGCCAGGCGAGGAAGTCCTCGAACGTCGGTCGAGTGGTCGTCATGTCAAGCTCATTCCTCTTGGGCGGAATGCCCGCGCCCCCATGGCTGGGGAACGTGGAACGGGTCTGGCTGCAGACCTCGCCCTTGTGGAAGCCGAGGCCGCTGCCAGGGATGACGGCGAAGACGCGGGCGGTTCCCGGGTCATCGCCTCGTAGGGAGTCGGCACCGTGGAGGAAGACACCGTCCACGACCTCGAACCGACGGTTCCCGCCGACGTGCGCACCCACGTCCGCGCGGACCGTGACCACCCCGTCCAGGTCGGCCGCCGCGAGGCCGTGCTGCACCGTCTCCCACGCCACGGGGCCTGCGCCCGGGCTGAAGCCGGGGATCAAGGTGCGCTAGGGCCATCGGCGGCTCCTCCCCCGCCGTCACCGTAGGGACCCCGCCCACCTTTCGGAACCCACCTGGGCGCCTCACCGCCCGGCGGCCGGCGTCGGGCCGGGACCCGCCCCGGGCCACCCACCGGACGTGTCGTCCACGTCGGCGCGCCCAACTCGGGGCCGGCACTCGGCGCGATCCGTCCGACGAGGACACGATGCTCGACCCGCATGATCTCGACCGTCCCGCGAGCCCGGCCCCCGCGACGAACGCCCGCCCGGGCCAGCCTGACGGCGGGACCGGGCAGCCAGGTCTGGCGCTCATCTCGCTGCCTGACACGAGCCCCGCCTCTCGCCCGCAGATCCCCATCGGTCGCCGTTGAGCAGCGCGATCAGGAACCCGGGCTGGGTCACGTCCCGTGGGTTGGCTCGGGAGATGCCGGGACGCACGTACCCCGCGCCGCCACCCGCATGAGGGAGGTGCGGCTCCTGCGCGAGATGGCCCAGGTGTGCGGCTGCTCAGAGACCGAGTCGAGCGGATGCCGGATCGGCCCAGCGGCTGCTGGCGTCGTATCCGCGCATGGTGGTCACCGAGGCCCACCTCCCCGTGCGGGCCAGTTCCCGCTCGCTGACGCCGGCCTTGTAGCCCTCGGTCGCGAATGACCTGCGGAGACTGTGCGGGCTGAGCCCGTCCAGCGAGACGCCGGCGCGTTGGGCGGCACGGCGGAGGATGAGCCGGACCGAAGACCTGGCCATCCGGGTTTCACCGATGCGGGACCGGGCGCCTTTTCCGACGCTGCGGAAGAGCGGCCCGCTGTCGCCACCGATGCCCGCCGCGTCGACCCACGCCTGCAGCGCGCGGACCGGGCAGGTCTGCGCCCGCACTCCGGGCGCGAGAGCCAGGACGTCACCGGAGCCTTCCTGGTCGGTCTTCGACCAGCCGATGGTGACGTCCAGGCCGCCGTGCCCGGCCGGGGCGAGGTCCGTCACGTCCAGCCGGCATGCGTCGGAGGCTCTGAGCGCGAGCGCGAATGAGGTCAGGATGACGGCCCGATCGCGCAGTCCGGCGACTCCCGCCGGCAGGTCCTCGACGAGCGCCCGGATCGTCGGCGTGTCGAGGGCACGGGCCTTTCTCGGGCGGCGGTTGTCGCGGGCCGCTGCACGGCGGATGCCCCGGAGAACCTCCCGCGTGCCCGGGTGCTCCGACGGGCTGGGGAGTCCGGCCTGCCGGTGGGCGTGCCCGATGCCGGACAGCCGCCGGGCGATGGTGCGGGGGCTCGCCCCGGCGTCGCTCAGCGTTGCGAGGTACGCGGCGACCGCCGTGTCGGCAGCGGGCAGCGGGCAGAAGCCTCGCAGCTGCGCCCATGTCGACCAGGCGCGGAAGTCCGCGGCGTAGGCCTTCCTCGTCGACTCGGCCTTCGCAGCGGTGAGGTAGCGGCCGACCGACTCCAGATCGCCAGGAAGCACCAGGCCGCCCTCGGCCGGGTTCGCATCGGCGGCCACCCGGGCTGCGGAGGAGGTCTCGACGGCCCGTACTTCGGACTCCATAACAGAACATTATGGAGCGCGAACTCGGCGGTGGAGATCGGCTGCTGCGACTCGCACGTGACGCGGGTCCACACGTTCGTTCGTGGCTTTGACGAACGAACGCGCGCAGAATGCCGGTATGCCTGCGGACACGGTCCCCTGCGCCTTTCCGGGCTGTGACCGACCTGTGGCCCC
>JAOPUQ010000323.1 GCA_025963425.1 Modestobacter sp.
GGGAGAGGCACCCATGCACGAGGAGACCGTCTACGACGCCCTCGACCACGCCCATGGCGGTGAGGGCCAGTGGGCCTTCGGCACCGGCTTCGACGACCCGCTCGCCGGCGTCGACACCACCGTGCCCGACGGCATCGACCCGGCCGACCTGGGCGCCTACTGCCTGATGCTCGGCGACGACGCTCTGGTGCTCTGCCAGCGCCTCACCCAGTGGGTGACCAACGCCCCGGAGCTCGAGGAGGAGGTGGCCCTGGCCAACTGCGGGCTGGACCTGCTCGGCCAGGCCCGGCTGCTGCTCGCCCGCGCCGGCTCGGTGGGCGTTCTCGGCCGGTCCCGCACGCTGGCCACCGACTCCATCCCGGACGAGGACGCGCTGGCCTACTTCCGCGACCCCGACGAGTTCCGCAGCACCGCCCTGGTCGAGGCGCCCAACGGCGACTTCGGGCAGACGATCGTCCGGCTCCTGGCCGCGTCGTCCTGGCGGCTGGCGCTGTTCGCCCGGCTGCGTGACTCCCGGGACCCGGTGCTGTCCGCGATCGCCGCCAAGGGCGTGCCCGAGCTGACCTACCACCGCGACCACGCCGCCCGCTGGCTGCTGCGGCTGGGCGACGGGACGGCGGAGTCGCACCGGCGCGCGCAGGCCGGGGTGGACGCCGTCTGGCCGCTGCTCGCCGACCTGTTCACCGCGACCGACGTGGAGCGCCGGCTCACCGCCGACGGGGTGGCCGTCGACCCCGCCGACCTCCGCGAGGAGGTGCGCGGCGTGCTGACCACCGTGCTGGAGCGGGCGACGCTCACCGTGCCGGAGTGGCCGGCCGAGCTGCCCAGCCGCGGACGGGCGGGGGAGCACGGGCCCGAGCTGACCGCTCTGCTCGGCGACCTGCAGGGCCTGGCCCGCGCGCACCCGGCGGCGACCTGGTGAGCACCGTGCATCCTCGCTCCGTCGCCGAGACGGTTCCCGACCCCGAGCTGCCGATGCTGACGCTGGCCGACCTCGGGGTGCTGCGCGACGTGCGCGACGAGCACGGCACGGTCGTCGTGGAGATCACCCCCACCTACTCCGGCTGCCCGGCGATGGGCGTGATGCGCGCGGACCTGGTGCACGCCCTGCACCGCGCCGGGTTCACCGACGTCGACGTCCGCACCGTGCTGTCCCCGGCGTGGACCACCGACTGGATCAGCGACGAGGGCCGCCGCAAGCTCGCCGCCGGCGGTATCGCCCCGCCGGGTCGCGCCCCGGTGCGGACGGCGGGTCCGGTCCCGCTGCAGCTGGTTCCCAGCCGGCGGACGGCGACCTGCCCGCAGTGCGGTTCCCCCGACACCGAGGAGGTCAGCGAGTTCAGCGCCACCGCGTGCAAGGCGATGCGCCGCTGCCGGGCCTGCCTCGAGCCGTTCGAGCACGTGAAGGAGATCTAGTGCCGCGACAGGGAGCGAACATCGCAGCGAGCCCCAGCGGGCGAGGAACGGAACGACCGCGGAGCGGCACCGGAGAGGGTGGCCGGTGACCATCGCAGTGCCGGGCACGAAGCGCCGCCGTCCGACGTTCCACCCGCTGACGGTGGCCGACGTCGAGCGGCTCACGGACGACGCGGTGGCCGTCACCTTCGACGTCCCCGCCGAGCTGGCCGCGGACTACCGGTTCGTGCCGGGTCAGGCGCTCACCCTGCGCCGGGTGGACGGCGCCCGCGACGAGCGCCGCTCCTACTCGATCTGCGCCCCGGAGGGCGCAGCCCCACGGGTCGGCGTCCGGGAGGTCCCCGGTGGCTTCTTCTCGTCCTGGCTGGTCCACGAGGTGCAGGCCGGGGACCGGATCGAGGTGCTGCCGCCCTCGGGCACCTTCACCGCCGACCTCTCCGTCCCCGGCGACCACGTCTTCGTCGTCGCCGGCTCCGGAATCACCCCGGTGCTGTCGCTGGCCGCCACGGTGCTGCGCGACGGGCGGTCGACGGTCACCGTGTTCTACGGCAACCGGCGCACCAACACGGTCATGTTCGCCGATGAGCTGGCCGACCTGAAGGACCGCTACGGCACCCGGCTGCAGCTGGTGCACGTGCTCTCCCGTGAGCCGCGCGACGCCGAGCTGACCACCGGCCGGCTGGACGGCGACCGGCTGCGCACGCTGGTCGCGGCGTTCACCGACGCCGGGTCGGTCGACCACTGGTGGCTGTGCGGACCGCACGGGATGGTCACCGACGCCCGGGAGCTGCTGAGCGAGCTGGGCGTGCCGGCCGACCGGGTGCACCAGGAGTTGTTCTACGTCGACGACCTGCCACCGGAGCCGGTGCGCGGCGACGAGGCAGTGGTCGACGGCCCCAGCTCGCAGGTGACCATCGTGCTCGACGGCCGTTCCACCACCCTGGCGCTGCCGCGCGGTGAGGCGGTCCTGGACTCCGCGCAGGCCGTGCGCGGCGACCTGCCCTTCGCCTGCAAGGGCGGGGTCTGCGGCACCTGCCGCGCCCGGGTCACCGACGGCGAGGTCGAGATGCGGCGCAACTACGCCCTCGACCCCGGCGAGGTGGCCGCCGGCTACGTGCTGACCTGCCAGACGCTGCCGCTCTCCGACGCCGTGACGGTCGACTTCGACGCCTGAGCGGTGCCCGGCCGGCCACGATGCCGGGCGCCGGAGGTCCCCGTCGGGGACGATGGGCGACGATGGACGACGTGGCGGCACCGCAGACCGAAGAGCTGATCGTGCTGGTCGACGAGACCGGTGCAGCGATCGGCACGATGCCCAAGCCGCTGGTGCACACCGGGGAGACGCCGCTGCACCGGGCCTTCTCCGCGTATCTGTTCGACGACGTCGGGCGGCTGCTGGTCACCCGCCGCGCCGTGGACAAGGCCACGTTCCCCGGGATGTGGACCAACACCGTGTGCGGGCATCCCGGGCCGAGCGAGGACGACGCCGCCGCCATCGCCCGGCGCGCGGAGTTCGAGCTCGGCCTGGGCGTGACCCGGCTGGCGCCGGTGCTGCCGGGCTACCGCTACCGGGCGGAGTTCCGCGGCGTGGTGGAGAACGAGATCTGCCCGGTCTACCTCGGGCGGTTCACCGGCGAGCCGGTGCCCGACCGCGCCGAGGTCGTGGAGTGGGAGCTCCTGGAGTGGACGGCCTTCCGCCGCCGCCAGGAGACCGAGGGCGACGCCTGGTCGCCGTGGTGCCGGGAGCAGGCCCGCCTCATCGAGGCGACCGGGCTGGTGCCGGTCGCCTGATCGCGGGCCGGCGGCCCGGGGGTCGTGGCTCAGGCGTTGACGACCAGCCGGACCGTGCAGCCGCCGCCGGCCTCGGCCGGGGTGGCGACCAGGCTGTCCACCGACCGCCGGGCCAGCCACAGTCCCATGCCGCCGACGGCCATGTCGCCGTGGGCGGGGCCGTAGCCGGCCAGGGGGTCGTCGAAGCAGGGGCCCCGGTCGGTGACCGAGCACACCGTCCGGTCCGTGCCGCACCACAGCCGCACGTCGACCGGCGGCACCCCGTGCTCGGCAGCGTTGGCGACGATCTCGTCGATGGCCAGCACGAGGTCCTCGGCGGCGTCCCGGTCCAGGCTGCTGTCGGCCAGCACCGCGTGCACGGAGCGGCGCAGTGCCCGCATGTCGTCCAGGTCCAGCAGCGCCAGGGCCGGTTCGGTCGCCTCCAGCGGGTCGGGCACCCCGGCACGCTGCAGCTCGGTGAGCACCTCGGTCGGCTGCCGGTACCCCGGGTTGTGGACCAGGCCGGCGTCGGTCAGCAGCAGGGGGTGGGTGCCCCGGGCCACCTCCGCCGGACCGAGGTCGCCGTAGCCGGTCGGGCCCTCGGCCGGTCCCAGCAGACACAGGTGGTCGACGGGGCGGTCGGCGAGAACGTGGTTGAACAGCGCCTCGGTCTGCATCCAGGCGCCCCAGCCCGTGGCGGGGCGCGCGACGGCGGTGACCAGGTGCAGCCGGCGGCCGTCCTCGCGGAGTTCCCGGTCGATCAGCTCGGTCAGCGCGGCGACGCCGGCGGCCGGCCGGCTGTCCAGTTGGCGCACGGTCGTGACCCCGACGTCGTCACCGGGGCCCCACGCCCCGGCGAGCGCGGTGAGCACGGGCTCCGGGCAGGCGAGCACCACGCGTCCGCCGGCGGCCAAGGCCTCGCGGACCAGCGGTGCCACCACCGCGCCCAGGTCGTCGTCCGTCGCCCGCACGTGTCCGATGTGCCGGTAACCGGTGGCTTCGTCGTCGTCCAGCATCGATCCGCCCCCCGTTGTGTCGTCTTCTCCGACGTCACCTGTGTGCCCTTCGGCGGCATTCCGAACCCTTCGAGGTCCGGATCATGGTTTCGCCGGCGGGCTCCCGGGCAGCTGACCGCGGTGGACATCGGCCGGCAGGCGGGAGCTCCGCCCGCCTCCGCCGAGCGCGCCGGGTGCCCGAAGCGGATGGTGTTCGGTCCCTGTGGCGGGGTCCGGGACGCCGGCGGGTGCGAGATGGCCGAGCACCCCTGCGTCTTCCTGGACCCGCCGCTGCCGCACTGGACGTACGCGGTCCGGCAGGCGCCTGCGCCGGTGCCCGCCGGCCTGCTCGACCGGGCCGGCGCCGGCCCGGTGGTGCTCGCCGACCTGTCCGTGCGCCCCTTCGACGTCGAGTCGGTGCGTCGGGTGGTCCGCGTGCTGGCCCCCGTCAGCGACGGGCTGCTGGCCGGTGAGCATCAGAACCGGCCGGACCTCCCGCCGACGATGCTGGCCGCCGAGGTCCTCGCCGCCGGGGGCCGGCCGTGGACGACGCTGGCCTGCCGGGACCGCAATCGGCTGGTGCTCGAGCAGGAACTGGCCGGGTTGGCCGCCCTCGGCGTCGACGGGGTGCTCTGCGTGACCGGCGACGGGCGCGGTCCCGGCGTCCGCCCCGGCGTGAGCTCGGTGTTCGACCTGGACGGCACCCGGCTGACCGCGCTGGCCACCGGGGCGGGGCTGACCGCCGCGGTACCCGAGTCGCCGGAATCGCCGCCGCAGGCGCTGCGCCCGGCCCGCGTCGCGGAGAAGCAGCGGGCCGGGGCGCAGCTGTGCGTGCTCAACCACGTCGGGACCCCGGAGCGGCTGGCCCGGTTCGTCGCCGGTGCGCGGACCGCCGGTGCCACGCTCCCGTTCCTGGCCGCGGTCGCGGTCTACACCGACGAGCGGTCGGCCCGGGTGCTGCAGGGGTTCCCGGGCCTGTACCTGGACGACGCCGCGGTGGGGCGGGTGCTGTCCGCGCCGGACCCGGTGGCGGCCGGCATCGCCGCCGCGGTGGCCGAGGCGCGGGCGCTGCTCGCCGTCCCCGGCGTGGTCGGGGTCAACCTGTCCGGCCTCGCCTCCGACCGGAGCGAGGAGATGGCAGCGGCGGTCAAGGCCGAGGTCGCGGTGCGGGTGAAGGAGGAGTCGGCATGAGCGAGCTGTCCAGCGAGGCGATGGAGTCGGAGTTCGGCACGGTGGCCGGGTGGACGGAGCAGGCGGTCGCCGCGCTGGGGCCCGGGTACGCCGTTCCGGCCGGGTGCCGGGGGAGTGGCAGCGAGGCGGCCCTGCGCTGGCTGGCCGACGAGCTCGCCGTCCGGCCTGGCGAGCGGGTGCTGGATGCCGGTGCGGGCGTGGGCGGACCGGCCGGGTGGCTGGCCGCCGAGCGGGGGGTGCGGCCGGTGTGCGCCG
>JAOPUQ010000347.1 GCA_025963425.1 Modestobacter sp.
CGCGGCCGCCGCCGCCGGCGGTGCGGTCGCCGCCGCGGTCGCGATCAGCGCCCCCACCACCGTGGTCAGCGGGACGGCGAGCACCAGGGCGATGGCGCCGACCAGGGTGCGGATGACCTCCTCGCCGACCTCGGAGCCGGTGAGCACCGTCCAGAACGGCCGCTGGTAGATCTCGAACAGCAGGAGCAGCGGCAACGCGGCGCCGGCGTAGGCGAACACGATCGTGTAGATCGTCGAGGCGATGTGGTCCCGGCCGATCGCCATGCCGCGGCGGAACAGCTCCCGCCAGCCCGTCTCCGGCGACACCTCGTGGAGCTGCCACACCGCGGAGGCCTGGGTGATGGTGACGTCGTTGAGCACGCCCAGCCCGGCCACGACGATCCCGGCGAGCACGAGGCCGGTGAAGTTCAGCGTCGGGTCGTACTGCTGCAGCTGCAGGGTGTTCTCGTTGGCGAAACCGGTCAGCCGGGCGGCGGCCACCGCGATCGAGCCCAGCACCGCGGTCAGGGCCAGCCCGGCGAGGGTGCCGATCAGCGCCGTCGTCGTCCGGGCGGAGAACCCGTGCGCCAGGTAGAGGACGACGAACATGATCGCCGAAGAGCCGACCAGGGTGACCCACATGGGCGACCCACCGGCCAGCAGGGCGGGCAGCATGAAGGTCAGCAGGACGAGGAAGGCGAAGCCCAGCCCGAGGATCGCCAGCAGCCCGCGCAGCCGGGCCACCAGGCCGACGACCAGCACGAACGCCAGCGCCAGGACGACGATCGGGGTGCCGCGGGCGAAGTCCTGGAACTGGTACGTCGGCCCGCCGCCGTCGATGCCGGGGTCGCGGTTGAGCACCAGCTCGTCGCCGACCTCGACGTCCATGGCGACCACCTCGGGCGGCAGCTCGACCTGCACGTAGTCGCTCTCGCCCTGCCCCTCGCCCACGACCAGCACCGCGATCGCACACGTGAGGTCCTGCCCACCGGAGGTCGCCTCGCCGCAGTCCTGGCTCTCCAGGGAGACCACGGTGCCCACCGGATACGTCGTCCCGGGCGGGAGGAACGAGTCGGCCGCCCGCTGGGCGGCGCTCTGCTCGCCGCCGGGCCACAGCACGACCAGGCCGACGAGGGTGGCCAGGCCGATCGGGACCAGCAGGAAGAGCATCAGCTGCACCGCGCGCCGGCGGCGGCCCAGCGCGGCCGCGTCCGGCGGGGCATCGGCGGCGGAGCCGTGGGAGTGGGCCGTCACCCGGTCAGGCTAGGTGGCCGCCCCGCGGACACCTGACATCCGGCGCGAAGGCGCGGCGAGGGCGGCGATCTCCTCGACCGGCCGCCCGCTCATGCGTCGTCCCCCGGGGGCGGCGTCACCGGCCCGAGCAGCTCGGCGCCGGCCAGGTAGCCGGCCAGCAGCGCGTCGGCGACCTGGCCGACGACGTCGTCGCCGGGCAGGAAGCGTGGTGAGTGCAGGCCGGGGCGGCGTCCGTCCCCGCCCTTGGTGCCACCGGCGACGCCCAGGAAGAGCATGAGTGAGCGGTGCGCGGAGCTGAAGTGGGAGAAGTCATCGGCGCCGAAGGAGCGGAAGGTGTCGTCGACGGCGGCTCCGCTGCGGCCCAGCCAGGGCACGGTGGCGCGGGCCAGCTCGGGGTCGTTGGCCAGCACCGGCTCGTTGCTCTCGGTGTGTACGGAGGCGGTGCAGCCGTAGGCCGCGGCGGTGTGCTCGGCGACGTCGGTGAGGGCCTGGAGCAGCATCGCCCGGTCCTCCTCGCGCATGACCCGCAGGCCGCCGCGGGCCCGCGCGGTGTCCGGGACGACGTTGAACGCGGAGCCGGAGTCGAGCTGGGTGACCGCCAGGACGGCGCCCACGGTGGGGTCGACCCGTCGGCTGACCAGCTGCTGCAGGCTGACCACGAGCGCGCAGAGGGCGAGCACCGGATCCACGGTGGTGTGCGGGTAGCCGCCGTGCCCGCCGTGACCGGTGACGGTGATCGTGAACTCGTCGGTGGCGGCGTTCACCGGGCCGGGGGTGGCGTTGACGACGCCGGCGGGGAGCTGGGGCTGGACGTGGGCGGCGATGATCGAGTCGACGCCCTCCTCGGCCAGCGCGCCGGAGTCGGCGACGTCCCGGGCGCCGGAGGGCGCCTGCTCCTCGCGCGGCTGCAGGACGGCGAGCAGGGGCGCCGGCCCGCCGACCCGGGCGACGGCGCGGCCCAGGGCCACCAGCCCGGCCAGGTGGGCATCGTGCCCGCAGGCGTGCATGGCGCCGTTGGTCGCTGCCCACGGGACGCCGGTCTGCTCGTCGACGGCGAGTCCGTCGAGCTCGGCACGCAGGGCCACGCTGGCCCCCGCACCGCCCCGGATCCGCACCAGCCGGCCGGTGCCGGCGACGGTGCGCCCCTCCCCCACGCCGAGAGCCGCGACGACGGCCGTCGCTGTGTCGTCCTCGTGACCGGACAGCCGGGGGTCCGCGTGCAGGTGGTGCCGCAGCTCGACGGCGGCGGGCAGCTCGTCGTGGAGCGCGGCGGACAGCCGCTCGTACCAGGCCAGCAACTCGGGCGAGGGCTCTCCGGTGCTCAGCGGGGCGGGGGCGGCGGTCTTGGCGGCGGGCACCCGGCCATCTTCGTCGGAGCGGGTTCCGGACGTGTGTCGGCCAGGCTGGATCACTCGCGGTGGTGCGGACCTGGAAGCCGCCTTCGTGGACGGCGATGTGGTGGCGTTCGCAGAGCAGGGCGCCGTTGTCGCAGCTGGTCGGGCCGCCGTGAACCCAGTGCCCCTCGTGGTGGACGTCGCACCACTCCGGGAGGGCGTCGCAGGCCAGCCGGCGGGCCGTCTCCGGGGTGAGCGGGCCGGCCCAGCCCAGCTCGCCGCCGGCCACACCGGGGGCGCCACGGCCGCCGGGAGGGTCTGCCAGTCCACGGTGACCCGCAGGTGCGGCCGTTCGCCCGCGGACGTCGGGCAGGCAGCCGCCGTCCAGCGCGCCGCGGGCCAGGGCGACCAGGGCGTCGGCCTGCCGCTCGGCATGGCAGCGGGTGTCCCCGGCCGGCCCGTTCCCGTTCATCAGCGCCGCCAGCGCGGTGTGCAGCAACTCCCCACCGACGGCGTCGAGCCCGCGAACATGAACGCGGCCCGTCGGCCTCGTCCGCCGCCCGGACCGCGGCCGTGAGCGTCGCGGTCAACCGGTTCACCCCGGCGCCCAGCGTCGCCAGGAATCCAACTGCTCGGCAGCCGGCAGCTCGTCGACGTCCACCACGGCCAGGGCATCCAGGACCGGCGTCAGCTCCGACATCGCGCCCCCTCCACCACCGGTCCGGTGCCGCCCAGCGTAGGGAGGAGGTACGACAGTTCCGGGGTTGATCTGCCGCCGAACAGGGCTTTTCCGGTCAGCCCAGCCGGTAGGCGCGCTCGGCGTTGCCGGCGCCGATCATCCCGGCGACCCGCACCGCATCGGCCGCCGTCCACGCGTCGTCGGCGACCCCCTCGGCCAGCAGCCGGCCCAGCCCGCGGCGGAACAGCACGGTGCCGAGCAGGTACAGCTCGGCCAGGCCGAAGGCGTCGGAGGAGAAGAGCACCTTGCCGAACGGGGCCAGCTCGAGCAGCTCGGCCAGGATCGCCGGTGCGCGGTGGCCGAGGTTGTGGGTGGCCAGCCCGACGTCGACGAAGACGTGCCCGAACACCTGGGCGAGGAAGCCGGCCTGGCGGTGGAACGGGTAGTTGTGCAGCAGCAGGATCGGCACGCCGGCAGACCCGGTGGCCCGCAGCAGGTCGGTGAGCAGCAGCGGGTCGCCGCGGTGCAGGTCGATGTCGGCGTCGCCGTAGCCGACGTGGAACTGGACGGGCATCCGCAGGTCGATGCCGCTCCAGATCAGGAAGCGGTGCAGCACCGGGTCGGCCACCCGGAGCGGGCCGCCGGCTGACAGCAGGCGGTCGGCGGCGGCGGTGACCTCGGCGTCGGTGGGGCGGGCGCCCTCCAGTTCCAGGCCGACCCGGTAGGCGGCGATCGACTTGACCCCGGCCGCGCCGGCGCAGCGCTGGGCGAGCTGGTCGCGGAACTGCCCGGCGAAGCCGGCCGCCCCCGACGAGGCGAGCACGTCCTGGGCGACGGCTTCGAGCCGGACGATCTCCTGTGCCCGGCCACCGGTGAGGGCGGCGAGCTCGTCGGGCGTGGTGATGGGCTCGGGCAGATAGCCCGTGTCGACCAGGAAGGTCTGCGTGCCGGTGGCGGCCATCAGCCGGCGGTTGGCCTCGTCGGCGCCGAGCTCGGCGCGGCGGGCGAGGTACTCGTCTGCCGGGGCGTGCGCCGGCAGGTCGAGGACGGGGGCGCACCACCGCCGGACGGCGAACCCGATCTGCGAGTCGAACAGCGACCCACCCAGCGCGCTGGGCCCGGTGGCCTCGGTGAGCATCGCCTCGAACTCGGGCCGGTCGAGGTCGCGGCGGACCAGGCCGTGGCAGTGGTGGTCCACCAGCCGCAGGGCGGCCAGGTCGGGGTCCAGGTCGAAGGCGTCACTCACCCGGACAGTCTGTCGGCCCGGGCGAGCGTCTGCTCCCCGGTTCAGAAGCTGCCGCCGCCGCCGTCCCCGCCACCGCCGAAGTCGCCGCCGCCCCCGTCGCCACCGCCGCCGAATCCTCCGCCGTAACCGCCGCCCAGCCCCCCCAGCAGGAGGCCACCGAGCAGCCCGCCGGCCATGCCGCCCGCGAAGCCCCCGCCACCGCCGTACCCACGCCGGTACCCCCCGCCGTAGCCACCCCCGTAGCCACCGCCGTACCCGCCGCCGTTCTGGTAGTCGAAGACGTCCTGCTCGGCGGCCTGGAGGGCCTGCTGGGCCAGCGTGTCGGCACGCTGCGCGCTGCTCAGGGCCGACATCGGGTCGCTCTTCCCGAGCCGCAACGCGTTGTCCAGGTGCCGCTCGGCCTCGGCGAGCCGGGTGCGCGCGGCGCTGCCCACGGCACCGCGGCGGGTGGCGATGAAGTCACCCGCGGCCGTCACCGAGGCGACCGCTGCCTTGACGGCCTGCTGGAAGTGGGCGCCGGCCCGGGCCTGCTGCTGACGGTCGTCGCGCGCCGGCTCGAGTGCCGCCTCCAGCGCCAGGTCGGCCTCGTCCAGCTGGCGCACCACCGCCAGCGGGTCGGACGGCGTCCCGGAACCCGAGCGCAGCGCGGCGGTGCAGCTGGCGAGCGCGCTCTCGGCACGGGCCAGCTGCTCGCGCAGACCGGGTGTGTCGACGCCGCGGCCCAGGAGCGTGCGGGCCTCGGCGATGTCCTTCTCGGTCTCGGCGCGGACCGCCTCGAACCGGGGCCCCACGTCCTCGAGGTCGCCGGCGAGCCGGCCCACAGCATCGAGCAGCGTCCGGCTCTGCGCCAGCGCATCCTCCGCGGCGCGGATCGCCGGAACGGCACCGGCCGGCCGGCCGGCGTCGAGCTCGGCCCGGCCGTGGGTGAGGAACTGCTCGGCCAGCGACAGCCGGGACCGCGCCTCGGTCACGTTGTCGGCGACCGGCGACCACGCCGTCCGGGCGTAGCGCTGCTGGAGGTCGGCCAGGGTCCGCTCCACCGTGGGGATGCGGGCGCTGAGCGCCTCGGCCGCCGGGCCGAGCGCGTCCAGCGCCTGGGGGGCGGACTGCTCCAGCCCGCGCAACCGCGCGTAGGCCTCGGCCTGGCTGCGCAGCCGCGCGTCCGCCGCGGCGGTCAGCTGGAGCAGCTCGGTGAGCATCCGGCGCTGGGTGGGCTCGTCCTCGGGGATGTCGTCGTCGAGCTCCTGGCGGATCGTGAACGCCCGGGACAGCTCGGCCTTCGACTGGTCCAGTGCCTCCCCGAACCCGGCGACCGGCTCGTCCCCGTACTGGGTGCGGGCGTAGGCCAGGTCCAGCTCGGAGGTCTTCACCGCCTCGTCGAGGGCCAGCAGCTCCTCACTCGCCCGGAAGGTCAGCTGCTCGGTCGACGTCCCGTTGTGCGGGTCGCGGGCCGCTGCCTCGGCGGCGGCCTGCTCCTGCGCGGCCTGCGCCGAGGCGGCGGCCGCCTTCTTGCGGTTCCGGTTGCGGACCAGCACGTACCCACCGCCACCGACGACCGCGACCCCGGCGATCACACCGAGGGCGCCGGCACCGCCACTGCCGGGCTGCAGGCCCTCGGCCATCGCGACCGCCGCCCCGGTCCAGTCACGGTCGGCCAGGTGCGGCTCCACGTCCGTGACCACGATGTCGTCGATCTCGCTCGCGGACAGCCGGAAGCCCGGGCCCTCGTAGTGGCCGTACAGCCGGTCGCCGGTCGCCACCGCGAACAGCACGTCACCGGCGCCCATGCCCCGCAGCTGGAAGGACTGCTTCGCCCACTCGGCGCCGGACAGCCCGTCGAAGGAGGACACGTAGACGACGTAGAGCTGCGTGCCGTCGTCCTCGCGGAGCGCATCGAGTGCGGACTGCACCTCGTCCGTGCGACCGCCGAGGGCGTCGACCTGGTCGGTGATCTGCTCGGTCGGCGCGAACGGGGGGACGGCGAGGACCGGGCCGGCGCCCAGGAACACGGTGAGCAGGCCGGCGGCCAGCACGAGGAGCAACCGGGGAAGGAGACGCATGGGTGCATCGTCCCCCATCCGGCCGGGACGGCGCTGCGTCACCGGTCGGCCGTGAACGGTGACCACCGGACCGGGGACCCGCACGCGTGGGGATGTGGCCCCGGCCGGCCCGGGCCTAGCCTCTACCGATGGCCGCCAACCGCCTGCAGGACCTGGTCCGGCGCCGTCTGTGGGAGCTGAACCGGACCCCGGACGAGGCCTCTCGGCGGTCCCGCCGCGTCCTGCCGGCGGACACGATCCACCGCATGGCCCGCCGCGGGGCCGTGAGCTTCATCAGCGAGGGCCTCGCCGAGTACCTGGCGAGAGCGCTGGACGTTCCGGAGAACCGGGTGCGCCGGGCGGCGGGCCTGCCTCCGGTCCCGGAACCTTCCGAGGACGTCCCCACCGGGCCTCATCTCCGCGTGGTCGGGAAGGACGACGGGTAGCTGCCCTCAGCGGACGCGGCGCAGGAACGCCCGCACGGCGGCGGAACGACCGGATCGCATCTGCGCTCTCGGTCACCCCCCGGCCCTCCCCCACTCCGTTCTGTCACGCACCTCCGGATCGGCCGCTCCGACGTGGTGCACAACCGGCCGACATGCTGCACTGCGCCCGTGACCCTCGCCGACAAGCTGGACCGCCTCCAGCGGCGACACCCGGCCGCCGGGTTCCCGATCGCGGTCGCCTACAAGTACGTCGACGACTCCGGTCCGTACCTGGCCGCGCTGATCACCTACTACGCGTTCGTCTCGCTCTTCCCGCTGCTGCTGCTCATGTCCACCATCCTCGGCACGGTCCTGAGCGGGAACCCGGAGCTGCAGGCACGCCTCATCGACTCCGCGCTGAGCCAGTTCCCGGTGGTCGGTGACCAGCTCGGCCAGCCCGGAGAGCTCAGCGGCGGCGTCGGCGGGGTCGTCGTCGGCGTCCTCGGCTCCCTCTACGGCGGGCTCGGCGTCGCCCAGGCCGTGCAGTACGCGATGAACACCGCCTGGTCGGTGCCGCGCAACAGCCGGCCCAACCCGTTCCTGGCCCGCGGCCGCAGCCTGCTGCTGCTGGGCCCGGCCGGCCTGGCGGTCCTCGGCACCACGGCGCTGTCCACCCTCGGGGCGGGCAACGCCGGCTCGCTCGGCATCGTGCTGCGGGTCCTCGCGCTCGTCCTGTCGATCGCGGTCAACGCGGTCGTCTTCGTCTTCGCCTTCCGGCTCGCCACCGTCCGGCAGCTCACCCTCGGGCAGGTCCTCCCCGGAGCCCTGATCGCCGCCGTCCTGTGGCAGCTGCTGCAGACCTTCGGGGTGAGCTACGTCGGGCACGTGGTGAGCCACGCGAGCGCCACGAACGGGGTCTTCGCCCTGGTGCTGGGGCTGCTGGCGTTCCTCTACCTGGCCGCGGTGGTCGGCGTCCTGTGCGTGGAGGTCAACGTGGTGCGCGTCGACGAGCTCTACCCGCGGGCACTGCTCACCCCGTTCACCGACGACGTCCACCTGACCCCCGGCGACCGGCGCAGCTACACCGACCAGGCGAAGGCGCAGCGCAGCAAGGGGTTCGAGCAGGTGCACGTCACCTTCGATCCGACCGACCGCAGGGCGCCCTGACCGCAGCTGACCGCCGCTCGGCTCAGCGGCTCTCCACCGCCTCCCGGCTGCCCAGCTCCGCCGCGGTCAGCGCCGCACCGGCCCGCTGGGCCAGCGCCGGGGCGGCGAGCACCGCGACCACCCCGACCAGCAGCCACACCCCGGCCACGATCGGGAACCAGAACGCCGGGCCGTCGGCGTACGCGGGGTACGGGAAGACGTTGCGCCAGATCGTGTAGCCCAGGACGACGAGGGCCAGCACCGGGATGACGACCTGCCACATCGGCACCGGCAGCTTCCGCTGCACGAACACCAGCCGGATCGCGCCGATCGTGGTCAGCAGGTAGGCGACCAGCAGGATCAGCGTGCCGATCGTGCCCGACCACAGGAACGTGTCGAAGGCCTCCGCGTCGAAGAACACCGCGCAGACCAGCTGGATCAGCGCCATGACCGCGACGACCACGCAGGCGGCCACCGCGGGGGTGCCGGCGGCGGTCGTGGTGGCCAGCCCACCCGCCCGATCGGGGTCCCCCCGGGTGTCCCGGGCGAAGGCGAAGGTGAGCCGGGAGGCGCCCACCACGCAGGCCAGGCAGCAGCCGAAGGCGCTGACCGCGGCGCCGAGGGTGATGACGTCACCGACCCAGCCGGCGATGTAGCTGCTGCCCAGGTCACCGAGCAGCGACGGCGACGCGATGAACGACTGCACCCCCGACTCGTCGGTGCCGAAGGCCATCATCTCGATCGCGGTGACGACCACGAAGTAGACGCCGCCGAAGACCGCCGTCCCCAGGATCGCCCGCGGGATGTCCTTGCGCGGGTTGCGCGCCTCCTCCCCCAGCGTCGCCGCGGCCTCGAAGCCGGCGAAGGACAGGAACCCGAAGACCACGCCCAGGAACACCGCCGAGGTCTCGGTCCCCGGCGGCACGGTGAACACCGACAGGTCGAAGCCGGCGTCCGGGGACGGCGCACCGGCCGGCACGCTGCCGGACACCAGGCGCACGAGGACGATCGCGCTGACCACCAGGATCAGCAGCACGGTGAGGCCCTCGACGGTGAGGAGCACCGTCGTCCCCCGCTTCGCCGGCGCGATGGTGAGCGCCAGCGCGCCGAGCAGCGCGACCGCCGCCAGCAGGAAGGGCGCCCACGACGGCGGGTTGGGCCAGATGCCGACCGCCTGCAGGAACGCGGTGCCGAAGATGCCGGTCGCGCTGGAGGTCACCACGCCGTAGAAGCAGTAGGTGCCCAGCAGGCCGAACCCGGAGGCCAGGCCGGCCCGCGGGCCCAGGGTCGCGCCCACGAACGCGTACACCGAGCCGGCGTGCTGGAAGTACTGGCAGAGCCGGACGAAGCCGTAGGCCACCAGCAGGACGCCGATCGCGGCCAGCAGGAACGCCAGCGGTACGGCGCGGCCGACCGTCCCGGCGGTGCCCTGCGGGTTGATGTTGGCCGCCATGCTGGGGGCCATCAGCGCCACCGAGAGGCCCACCGCCTGCCACACCGACAGGCTGCGGCGCAGGCCGCCCGGCTCGGGGACGTCGCCCCTGCTGGTCACTGCGGTGTTCCCTGGCTGCGCGGTCGACCCGGCCATGGGGCCCTCCTGGGGCGTCGTCGGTGCGCTCGGCAACCGGAGCGCGGGGAGAGTGTGCCCTGACCCGGGCGCCGGAGGGCCGCTTCGTGACCCAAGATTCACGAAGATCGGGCAGCATGCCCGCCAGCGAGGACGACGGAGGGCAGTGATGGACCTGCACGAGCGGGACGAGCGGCGGGCAGCGGCCGAGGCCGCCGTCGAAGAGCTGTCCGCCATCGGCGTGGTGGGCGTCGTCCTGCCGTGGGTCGACACCAGCGGCATCACCCGGGTGAAGACCGTGCCGTTGGCCAAGCTGCCCAGCGCCGCCGCCTGGGGCGCGGGTATGAGCCCGGTCTTCGACGGCTTCCTGCTCGACGACTCGATCATCGCCGGCCGGTTCGCCGGCAGTGCCCTCGGTGACCTGCGGCTGCACCCCGACCTCTCCCGGCTCACCCTGCTGGCCGGCCAGCCCGGCTGGGCGTGGGCGCCGGTCGACCGCTACCGCCAGGACGGCCAGCCGCACGTCCAGGACTCCCGCTCACTGCTGCGCCGGCTGACCGGTGAGCTGGCCGCCGACGGCCTGACGGTCAAGGCCGCCTTCGAGGTGGAGTGGGTGGTCTCCCAGGCGACGGGCGGGGCGGGCTCGGCGCTGGATGCAGACCCCGACGCCTTCGTCCCCGCGCTCAGCGGGCCGGCGTACGGGCTGACCCGGCTGATCGAGGTCTCCGACTACGGCCGGGACCTGCTGGAGGCCCTCGACGCGCAGAACATCGTCGTCGACCAGTTCCACCCCGAGTACGCCGCCGGGCAGCTCGAGGTGTCGGTCGCCGCGGAGGACCCGGTCGGCGCCGCGGACACCAACGCGCTGGTCCGCGCCACGATCAGGGCGATCAGCGCCCAGCACGGGCTGCGGGTCTCCTTCTCCCCCAAGGTGACCGCGGACGGCGTGGGCAACGGCGGGCACGTGCACCTGTCGCTGTG
>JAOPUQ010000356.1 GCA_025963425.1 Modestobacter sp.
GGCCACCGCCCGCATGACCGCGGCCCGGACCAGCGCCGCGCCCTCCGGGTCGAGCTGGGCGGTCGGCTCGTCGAGCAGCAGCAGACCCGGCCGCGGCGCCAGGGCACCCGCCAGCACGAGCCGCTGCTTCTGCCCGCCGGACAGCGCCGCGGTGGCCCGCTCCCGGCCGTGCGGGAACCCGACCGCGTCCAGCGCGGCGTCGACGGCGGGCCAGATCAGCTCCGGCGGCATCCCGGTGTTCTCCAGGCCGAAGGCGACGTCGTCCCCCGCGCGGGTCATCACCAGCTGCGAGTCCGGGTCCTGGAAGACCATGCCCACGCGCTGGCGCCGCCGGTCGGGAACGCCGCCGTCGACGGTCAGCGTTCCTGCGACATCCCCCGACTCGGGCTCCAGCAGCCCGCCCAGCGCGCGCAGCAGGGTGGACTTGCCGGCGCCGGACGCGCCGGTCAGCAGCACCCGTTCGCCGGGCGCCACCCGAAGGTCGACGTCGCGTACCGCCCAGGCCCGCCGGGAGGCGTGCCGGAAGCCCCAGCCGGCCAGCCGGACCGCCGTCGGCCCCTGGCCGGATGTCACACCCGGGTGCGGTCGGCGGCGAACGAGGACAGCGCGCCGCTGGCGGCCAGGGCACGGGTCAACGCCATGCCGCCGGCGCCGGCGATGGCCACCGTGCTGCCCACGACCAGCAGCAGGTAGGTGGTCTTCCAGCCGCCGGTCCAGTCCGGGTAGTAGTTGACGAAGTCCAGGACGACGGCGGCCAGACCGGCGAACGCGGCCGCGAGCAGCGCCTGCAGCCAGCCGAAGCGCTTGTAGCGGAACAGGGCGAAGCCCAGCTCGGCGGCCGCGCCCTGCAGCAGGCCGTAGAGGATCACCAGCGTGCCGAAGTGCGAGCCGAGCAGCGCCTCGACGGTCGCGCCGATCAGCTCGGCGAAGAGCGCCGCGCCGGGCTTGCGGACGATCAGTGGGGCTACCACCGCGGCCAGCAGCCAGCCGCCGTACATGACGGCCTGCCCGGGTGGGAAGGCGGCGAAAGCCGGCGAGAAGGCGCTGTAGAGCAGGGACCAGGCCCAGAAGACGACGCCGAAGGCGACGCCGAGGACGGCGGTGACGATGATGTCGACGGTGCGCCAGCGTGGCGTTCCCGGGGCAGCATCGGACGGACGGACGGCCGGTTCGGCCATGGTGCTCCTCCAGACTCCCTGCGCCGGCATGACCCGGATCAGGTTCGAGGGTCTGCGGTTGCCCGCACTCTCAGCGCCGAGGCGCTCCCCTGTCGTGTGTGTGCCCCCACCCTAGACCGACCCGCATCCCGGTGTCGGGAGTCCGCAGGTCAGCCCGGCCCGGGGCGCAGCGCCGCCGGCGATCGGAGGCACCGCTGACCGGCCGGTGCGGGGCCTGGTGCTATGCACTGAGGCGAGAAGATGGGTGCGCGACCGGGGAAGGACCTCCGCGCGGCCCGCCGACGAACTCGACGAGGAGACGCAGTGGCACAGCAGCGGACGGCGATCATCACGGGGGCGGCACGCGGCATCGGCGCGGCCATCGCACGGCGGTTCGCCCAGGACGGGATGGCGGTAGCGGTGCTCGACCTCGACGAGGCGGCCTGCGCGGGCACCGTCGAGGCGATCCAGCAGGCCGGCGGCGAGGCGCTGGCCGTCGGTGCCAACGTCGCCGACGAGGCCTCGGTCAACGCCGCCGTCGAGCGGGTGGCCCAGGAGCTGGGTGCCCCCACCGTGCTGGTGAACAACGCCGGCATCACCCGGGACAACCTGCTCTTCAAGATGACCGTGGAGGACTGGGACGCCGTCCTGGGTGTGCACCTGCGGGGCGCCTTCCTGATGAGCAAGGCCACCCAGAAGCACATGGTGGAGGCCGAGTTCGGCCGGATCGTGAACCTCTCCAGCGTCTCCGCGCTGGGCAACCGCGGCCAGGCGAACTACTCCGCGGCCAAGGCCGGCATGCAGGGCTTCACCAAGACCCTCGCCATCGAGCTGGGCCGGTACAACGTCACCGCCAACGCGATCGCGCCGGGCTTCATCGAGACCGAGATGACCGCGCGGACCGCCGAGCGCGTCGGCGTGCCGTTCGAGCAGTACAAGGAGATGGCCGCCAAGCAGATCCCGGTGGCCCGGGTCGGCCAGCCCGAGGACATCGCGCACACCGCCTCGTTCCTGGTCAGCGAGGGCGCCGGGTTCGTGTCCGGCCAGGTCATCTACGTGGCCGGCGGGCCCCGCGCCTGAGCAAGGACCCCGTCCTGGCGGGACCCTGCAGGGGGGCCACCGTCATGGGGCTGCACGGCGGCTCGGGCCGCCGTGCAGCCCCCGCCGGGCCAGGGCGGCGGTGAGCGCCGTCCAGGCCCGGACCGGTACGACCCGGGCGAGCTTCATCGCCAGCATCATCGGTACCGGGAAGACCACCTCGGCCTTGCCCGTCGCGATGCCGTCGGCGATCGTCCGGGCGGCCGCCTCCGGCTCGACCATGAACGGCATCGGGAACCGGTTGCGGTCGGTCATCGGCGTGCGCACGAAGCCCGGCGAGAGCGTCTGGACGACGACGCCCCGCACGCCCAGCGAGCCGCGCAGCGCCTCGAACAGGTTGAGCAGCGCGGCCTTGCTGGCGCCGTAGGCCTCCGAGCCGGGGAGGCCGCGGTAGCCGGCGACCGACGCCATCCCCACGATCGTGCCGCGGCCCTCGGCGAGCATCGTCGGGACGATGGCCTCCAGTGAGTGCACGGTCCCCATCAGGTTGACCTGCAGGTGGTCGGCGAAGGCCTGCGAGTCCCACGGTTCCACGTGGAACTGCGACCACGTGCCGGCGTTGAGGACGGCGACGTCCAGGCCGCCCAGCGCCTCCCGCACCGTCCGACCCGCCGCGACGGTCGCCGCGCGGTCGGTGACGTCCACCGGGACCACGGTCATCCGCCCGGCGGCCACCTCGGCCAGCTTCTCGGCGTTGCGGGCGCTGATCGCCACCCGCGCCCCCCGGTCGGCCAGCTCCCGGGCCAGCGCCGCGCCGATGCCGGACGAGGCGCCGGTGACCCAGATGCGTGCTCCCGCGATCTCCACCCGGCCACACTGGGCTACTCAGCGTGCGCCGGCCACTCCGGTGGGCCGCTGGGCGGCCGGCAGGCACGGGACCTCCGGTGGCGGCGGGCGGTCCGGCGTCAACGGGGCACGGCTGGTCCTGGTTCCCGGGAGGATGTCCCCATGGCGACGCGCAAGCCGCAGCGCGGCAGGAAGACGGCCGGCCCGGCGGGCCGGGGGGCGCCGTCCGGCGGTGTCGGCCACGGCGAGTTCGTGGTGTACCCGGGGGTGCCGGGCGGGATGTACGAGCTGCTGGAGCGACTCTCCGCGGCGGCCGGGGACTCGCCGGACTTCGGCAGCCCGGGGATCAGCCTGGACCGCACCCGGCTGACCGTCCGCTGGTTCGGCGAGCTGCCGCCCGCGGTGCGGGCGGTGGTCGAATCGGCCGGCGTCGGGTTCGCGGTCGCGGTCGAGCAGACCGAGTTCCGCCCCGGTGACCTGCGGGCCGAGGCCGAGCGGCTGGTCCGCGAGCACTCCGGCATCGTCGCGGCGGCGAGCGCCCGCCCGGAGGGCGACGGCATCGAGGTGCTGGTCCCGCCGGAGGTCACGGGGTCGGCGGGCGGTGCCGCGGCAGCTCTGGAGCAGCACGGCGTCGTCAGCGGCTTCCCGCTGTTCGCCGAAGTGGGCAGCGCCCTCCCGGGCTGACCGGCGGTTCCACGCAGCGCCGTCCGTCCGCAGGAGCGGGACGTCAGGTCCGAACGTGCGCCGCGTTCAGGACGCTGCCGAGCAGCCCGGGGAAGGCCGCATCGAGGTCCTCCCTGCGCAGCGCGTTGAGTCGTGCGGTGCCCTCGTAGCGCTGGTGCACGACGCCGGCCTCGCGGAGGACCCGGAAGTGGTGCGTGCTCGTGGACTTGGTGACCGGGAGCTGGAAAGCACTGCACGACAGCTCGGTGCCGGAGGCGGCCAGGGTGCAGACGATCTGCAGTCGCAGCGGGTCGGCGAGTGCCTGGAGCACCTCGCCGAGCTGCAGGTCCTGCCGGGACGGGTGCTCCACGGTTCGCTCGGCGGCGGTGCGCATCGTGCTCCTTCGGGACTCCGGAGCGCCATCGTATGACGCCGTCGAGCTGCGGCCCAGGGTTCATACGATTATGGTCGTACTACGTTATCGGTCGTCCCACGATCCAAGACGTACCAAGCCCCGAGTGAACCAGGAGACGATCGTGTCGACGCCCAGCCTGTTCGACCCCCTCACCGTCGGCCGTCTGCAGGTGCCCAACCGTGTGGTGATGGCGCCGATGACCCGTTCCCGCGCCGGCCTCGGTGGCGTGCCGACCGAGGTGATGGCCACCTACTACTCCCAGCGCGCGGGCGCCGGACTGATCGTCTCCGAGGGCACCCAGCCCTCGGCGGTCGGACAGGGCTACCCCTCCACGCCGGGACTGCACACCGACGAGCAGGTCGCCGGCTGGCGGGTGGTCACCGACGCCGTGCACGCAGCGGGCGGGCGGATCGTCGCCCAGCTCATGCACACCGGCCGGATCGGGCACCCGAGCCTGCTTCCCGATGGGCTGGTGCCGGTCGCCCCCTCTGCGGTCCGCGCCGCGGGTCAGGTCTTCACGCCGGGCGGGATGCAGGACCACGTCGTCCCGCAGGCGCTGACGGAGCAGGGGATCGCCGAGACGGTCGCCGACTACGCGGCCGCGGCCCGGCGGGCCGTCGAGGCGGGCTTCGACGGCGTCGAGGTGCACGCGGCCAACGGCTACCTGCCGCACCAGTTCCTCGCCGGCAGCAGCAACCAGCGCACCGACGGCTATGGCGGCTCGCCCGCGGCCCGGACCCGGTTCGTCGTCGAGGTCGTGCAGGCCACCGTCGACGCGATCGGCGCGGACCGGGTCGGGATCCGGATCTCCCCCGGCAACACGTTCAACGACGTGGTCGAAGAGGACGTCCTGGAGACCTACACCGCGCTGCTCGAGCAGCTCGCCCCGCTCGGCCTGGCCTACCTCAACCTCATCGAGGCCCGCGACGACGCCGTGAACGAGCGCATCCTGTCCCTGTGGGCCGACGGCGTCCTCGCGGTGAACCCCTCACCGCTGGTGCAGCTGCAGGCACCCGCCGGCAAGGACGGCGCCGAGCGCTGGCTGGCCCGGGGAGCGGACCTGATCACCCTGGGCCGGACGTTCCTGGCCAACCCGGACCTCGTCGAGCGGCTGGCCACCGACGCCCCGCTGAACGAGCCGGACTCCAGCACGTTCTACGGCGGCACCGAGCAGGGGTACACCGACTACCCCACGCTCGCCCAGAGCGCCTGACCCTTGTCGACGAGAGGAACACCCATGTCCCACGTGCTGCTCGTGCTCACCGGCTCCGACCACTGGACGCTGAACGACGGGACCCGCCATCCGACCGGCTTCTGGGCCGAGGAGCTGCTGGCGCCCCTCGAGGTCTTCCGCGCGGCGGGCGTCGACGTCACCATCGCCACCCCCGGCGGTGTGCGGCCGACCGTCGACGAGGGCAGCCTGCGCCCGGAGATGGCCGGGGGTGAGGAGTCGGCGGCGGCACTGCGCCGCCAGCTCGACGACCTGGCCGACCGCCTGGCCGCGCCGGCCCGGCTCGAGGACGTCACGCCGGCCGACTACGACGCCGTCGTCGTGCCCGGCGGCCACGGTCCCATGGAGGACCTCGCCGTCTCACCCGAGCTCGGCGCGCTGCTGGTGACCATGGTCGACGCCGGCCAGGTCGTCGGGTCGCTGTGCCATGGCCCCGCCGGGCTGCTGCCGGCCGTCCGGCCGGACGGCACCTGGGCCTTCGCCGGCCGTGAGGTCACCGGGTTCACCAACGAGGAGGAGGCCCAGGCCGGCCTCGCAGACAAGGCGCCGTGGCTGCTCGAGGACCGCATGCGCGCGGCGGGGGGCGTCTTCCGCTCCGGTCCCGCCTGGGCGTCGCACGTCGTCGTGGACGGGAACCTGGTCACCGGACAGAACCCCGCCTCCAGCACCGAATCGGCCCAGCGGATCGTGGAGCTGCTGCGCCGGCGTACGGGTCAGGCCGCCTGACCGGACGTCGCGGGCGGCGGGACGGACCGGGGTCGGCCCGTCGTCCCGCCGCCGGCTGCGCCCAGGGCTCAGCCGCGGACTCGGCCCAGGGACTCAGCGCAGGATCATGCCCACCAGCAGGTAGCCGTTCAGGCCGATGATCAGCGCGGCGACCAGCGAGCCGGCCAGCGTGGTGATCCGCCGGTTCACCCAGGCGCCCATCAGGTCCTTGCGCGAGGTCAGCCACAGCAGCGGCACCAGCGCGAAGGGGATGCCGAAGCAGAGCACCACCTGCGACCAGACCAGCGCGGTGGTGGGGTCCCCGCCCAGGCCGAGGACGAGCAGCGCGGGCGCCAGCGTGATCAGCCGGCGGGCCAGCATCGGGATGTGCCTGCGCAGGAAGCCGGCCATCACGACCTGCCCGGCGTGGGTGCCGACCGAGGAGGCGGCGAACCCGGAGGCCAGCAGCGCCAGGGCGAAGGCCAGCGCCGCCCCGGTGCCGAGCTGGTCGCCCAGGCCGGTGTGCACGCTCTCCAGCGAGGTGATCTCCGCGTCGCCGGTGAACAGCTGTGCGGCGATGACCAGCATCGCAGCGTTGACCAGACCGGCCAGCCCCATGGCCAGCAGCACGTCCAGTCGCTGGCCGCGCAGCAGCTGGCGCCGTCCGGCCCGGGTGCGCCCGGCGGTGACCGTGTCGCCGTAGCGGCCGGGGGTGAGCGCGGAGTGCACGTAGATCACGTGGGGCATCACCGTGGCACCCAGGATGCCGGTGGCCAGCAGCAGGCTGTCGGTCCCGGCGAAGCCCGGCACCATCCCCGACGCCACCCCGCCGGGGTCGACGCCGGAACCGACCAGCGTGTAGCCGAAGCCCAGGCCGATGACCAGCAGCAGCCCGGTGATGACCCGCTCGAACGGCCGGTGCCCCCGCGACTGGGCGGCCAGCAGCACGAAGGCCACGACGGCCGTGATCACCCCGCCGGCGGGCAGCGGCACTCCGAACAGCAGGTTGAGCGCGACCGCACCGCCGACGATCTCGGCCAGGTCGGTCGCGATGGCCACCGCCTCGGCCTGCGCCCACAGCCCCCGGACGACGGGCCGGGGCAGCCGTTCGCGGCAGCACGTCGCCAGGTCCCGCCCGGTCGCCAGCCCCAGCTTGGCGGTGAGCGACTGGATCAGCATCGCCATCAGGTTGGCCGCGACGATGACCCACAGCAGCGTGTAGCCGAAGGAGGCCCCGCCGGCGAAGTTGGTGGCGAAGTTGCCGGGGTCGACGTAGGCCACCGCCGCCACGAAAGCCGGCCCCAGCATCGGCCAGAGCCGCCGGCGCCGGGCGGGCGGCTGCCCCGTCGCCGGCGCGGCCGGCCTGCGGAGGGTGCGCGGCGACGTGCTGGTGAGGACGGCGGCCTCGGTCTTCGACAGGTACACGGCGACCTCGCTGGGGCGGACAGGTGAGCGGTCGCTCCTGGTCTGCCCGGCCCGCGGGGTCCGCCGGGGCCGACCTGTGGCCCCGGGGGGTCAGGTCAGGCTGGCCTTGCGGGCTGGCGGACCAGCGTCCAGATCGGCAGCTCGTGGTCCACCGCCGTCCGGGTGCTGTGGGTGACGGCGAAGCCGAACCGCTCGAACCACCGGACCGCGGTCGAGGTGTAGGCGGTCAGCGCGGCCGGCACCCCGTCGGCGTCGCACCGCTCGAGCACCGGGGCCAGGACGGCGGCGCCCAGTCCCGCCCCGCGGCTGGCCCGCCGGGTGCCCACCGCGTCCAGCCACCAGTGCGGCTGCTCCGGCTTGCCGGGTGCGGCCAGCAGCTCGCTGGCCAGCACGACCCGGTGCCGGGAGCCGAAGGCCTTGGGCAGGTCCCGGTCGAGCACCGCCTGGAGGTCGGCAGCCGGTGCGGGTGCGCCGGGGGCGGTCCAGGCGGCGACGCTCGCGCAGTCGTCGGTGACCCACGTCGTCCCGGCGTCGACGCCGGCCAGCCCGGCGCAGACCTCCGCCCAGCGGTGCAGCCGCTGCGCGCGCCCGTCGTCGGGGAAGGCCCAGGAGGTCCAGCGGTAGTCGGGATAGGCGGCGGCCAGGGTGGCGGCCAGGCGCGGGACGTCCGGCCGGGTGGCAGGTCGGACGGCGGTCGGGGCGCTCACCCGGAGATCAGACCACGCCCCGACCGGGGCTCACTCCGCGACCACCCGCAGCGTCGTCATCTCCGGGTCGGCGGCGTCCGGGATGAGCATCCCGGCGGCGACGCCGCTGGTCAGGTAGTCGACGACGGCTTGGCTGATCCGCTCACCGGGGGCCAGCACCGGCACGCCGGGTGGGTAGGGGCTGACGATCTCCGCGGCGACCCGGCCCGCTGCGTCGGCCACCGGACCTGCTCGACGCGGCCGAAGAAGGCGTCCCGCGGCCGCATCACACTCTCCAGCTCCAGCGACCGGGGCGCGGGCAGGTCGACCGGTGCCTGGTGCTCCATCGACGGCGCCGCCTCGACCAGCCGGCGGAGCGCGTCGATCAGCCGGTCGACCATCCCGTCGTCGTCGGCGTGGGTCAGCCGCGCGCTGATCCGGCAGGCGTCGGCGGAGCCGATGTCCACCTGGCACGCGGCGCGCAGCCAGTCGCCGGCCTGGTAGCCGCTGACGCCCAGCGGCCGGACGTCGATGGTGAACACCAGCGGGTCCAGGTCGAACGCCCCGCCCGGCCGCACCACCTCGCGACCCATCAGTGCCGGCCCGTCGATGCCGTCGATCGCGTCCCGCAGCCGGGCGGCGCGGGTCAGCGCGGCGCCCAGCAGGTTCTTGCCCTGCTCCACCATCTGCCGGCGCCAGCCGTCCAGCGTCAGGTAGACCAGGGACGACGAGCTGGTCGTGCCCAGCAGGTCCTCCCGCTGCTTGAGCACCGACGGGTCGACCAGGTCGCCCTGCAGGTGGAACACCGAGCTCTGCTCGACCGCTGCGCCCATCGTGTGCACGCTGGTGACCACCAGGTCCGCTCCGGCGTCCATGCCCCAGGCCGGCAGCTCCGGGTGGAAGGGCAGGTGCGCGCCCCAGGCCTCATCGACGATCAGCGGCACCCCGGCCGCGTGGCAGACCTGGGCGACCCCGGCGATGTCCGCGCAGGTGCCCCAGTCGGTGGGGGTGATCAGCAGCATGCCCTTGGCGTCGGGGTGCTCGGCCATGGCCCGCCGGACGTCGTCCGGCTCCGGCGGGTGGGCCAGCTGCAGATCCTCGTCGAAGTGCGGGTGCACCCATACCGGCACGACGCCGCTGACGATCACCCCGGCGATGACCGACGTGTGTGCGTTCCGGCTGATCAGCAGCTTCTCGCCGGGCCCGGCGACCGACATGATCGCGGTCTTGACCGACAGGGAGCTGCCGCAGGTGGAGAAGAAGGCGGTGTCGGCGCGCACGGCGTCGGCCATCAGGTCCTCGGCCTGCTTCACCACGCCCTGGGACTCCCGCCGGTCGTCCAGCCCGTTGAGGGTGAGGACGTCGGAGGCGAAGACGCCCTCCCCGACGATCTCGACCACCCGGGGGTCGGCGCCGCGCCCCTGCTTGTGCCCGGGCGGGCCGAAGACGACGTCCCCCCGCTCGCGGAACGCCTGCAGTGCCTCGATGACAGGTACACGGGAGTGGTCCATGCCGCGGGCCTACCCGGTGGGGCGCGGGAATACTTGAGATTTCATATAGGCTGGGCAGGATCCCCGCGCATCACCTCTCCCCGCAGGAGTCAGCCGTGCCCGTGCAGCGCCTCAACCACGCCGTCCTCTTCGTCCGCGACGTCGACCGCAGCTCCGCCTTCTACCGCGACGTGCTGGGCTTCCGGGTGAAGGTCGAGATGCCCGGCCGGGCGGTGTTCCTGCAGGCCGAGGGCTCGACGAACGACCACGACCTCGGGCTGTTCGCGGTCGGTGCCGGCGCGGGCGCCTCGGAGGCCGGCCGGCTCACCGTGGGGCTGTACCACCTGGCCTGGGAGGTCGACACCCTCGCCGAGCTCGACCGGATCCGCGGTGCGCTGACGCAGGCCGGTGCGCTGGTCGGCGCCTCCGACCACGCCACCACCAAGGCCCTCTACGCCCAGGACCCCGACGGCATCGAGTTCGAGGTCTCCTGGCTGCTGCCCGCCGACCTGATCACCCCCGAGATCCAGGCGGCCGGGGCGACCACGCTGCCGCTGGACCTCGAGGCGGAGATCGCCCGCTACGGCGCGCAGACCAAGGGTGGCATCGGCGTCTCGGTGCCGCGTTGATCGCGACCCTCCGGGCCGCACCGCGGCCAGGTGCCGTTCCCCGCTCGTGGTGAGCCGTTGCGTGCCCTGACGGCGGAAGCCTCCGGCCCCGCGCCGCCCGGCCACAGCCCTGCGGGGCGCACTGCGGCCAGGTGCCGTTCCCGGCTGGCGTAGAGCCGCCGCCGGCCCGCCTTGCCGGCTCAGCCGACCTGGGTGCCGGGCTGCGGGCGGATGACCAGGATGCTGCTGACCGCCGTGGCCAGCAGCGTGTCGGCGCCGTCGAGCAGGCGGGCCTCGGCCAGCGCCGTCCGCCCGCCCAGGTGGGGCACCGTGCCGATGCAGCGGACCGGGCCGGTGTCGACGGTGATCGCCCGCAGGAACTTCACCGTGAGGTCCAGGCTGGTGTAGCCGACACCGGCGGGCAGCATCGTGTGCACCGCGCAGCCGGTCGCCGAGTCCAGCAGGGTCGCGTAGACCCCGCCGTGCACCGAGCCGATCGGGTTGTAGTGGTACTCGGCCGGGTCGAAGGAGAACTGCACCCGGCCCGGCTCGACCGAGTCCAGGGTGAACCCGAGCGTGGCGATGATCGGTGGAGCGGGCAGCTCACCGCTGGCCAGCCCGCGCATCACGTCGATGCCGGCCGAGGTGCGCGCCGCAGTCGCGCTCACTCCCGGGTCGCCCCAGCTGTAGGTGCGTTCGCGTACCGGCTCGGTCGTCGTCACGTCCCGGACGCTAGGGGAGCTGCGTTGCTTTGCGCAACCCAGCCCCGGTAGCCTCGCCGCATGACGGCAGCCCGGGAGTGGCGTCAGGTGCCGCACGGCGAGTGCTCGATCGCCCGCACCATGGCGCTGGTCGGCGCCCCGTGGACGCTGGTCGTCGTCCGTGACCTGATGCTCGGCGTCCGCCGGTTCGACGACCTCGTCGCCCATCTCGGCATCGCCCGCAACGTGCTGGCCCACCGGCTGGACGAGCTGGTCGCCGCCGGCCTGGTCGAGGCCGTGCCCTACCGCGAGGAGGGCCGGCGCCCGCGCCGGGAGTACCGGCTCACCGCCCGGGGTGCGGACCTGCGGCCGGTGCTCTTCGCCCTGCTCGCCTTCGGCGACGCGCACCTGGCCGACGCCGGCGGCCCGCCGGTGCGCCTCGCCCACCGCGACTGCGGTGGTGAGGTGCGCCTGACGGCCGGCTGCGAGCACGGGCACGAGGTGGCGCTGGACGACGTGCGGGTCACCGTCGCGGCTGACCGGGATGCTGCGCGCCAGCGCTGACACCATCGACGGGGTGGACGCGCTCGAGCTGCCGGCCGGGGAGCTGCTGCTCCGGCCGTGGCGGGGCGGCGACGCCCCGGCGGTGTGGGCGGCGCTGCAGGACCCGGCGATCCGGCTGTGGAACGGCGCCGACGCCTCCTCGCCGGACGACGTCGCGGCAATGCTCGCCCGCCGGGCCGACTGGAGCGCGGGGGACCACGCGTCCTTCGCCGTCACCTTCCGCGGCACGGTGCTCGGCTCGGTCTCGCTGCACTCCATCGACCCGGCGCAGGCCGACGCGGAGATCGGCTACTGGACGGCGCCGGCCGCCCGGGGCCGCGGCATCGCCGTCCGCGCGGTCGTCGCGGTGTGCGGGTGGGCGTTCCCCGCGCTGGGGCTGGACCGCATCGAGCTGCTGCACGCGGTGGACAACCCCGCCTCGGGCCGGGTCGCCGCCAAGGCCGGGTTCACCTGCGAGGGGCGGCTGCGCCGGTCGTACCGGTACGGCGACGGGCTGAAGCACGACGAGCTGCTGTGGTCGCGGCTCTCCGACGACCCGCCCCTGGCCGGGTCCCCCGCGGGGCGGCCCGGCCGGGGGTGAGTTCAGGCGGCGGCGCGGACGGCGGAGGCAGCTCAGCAGCCGCAGCTGACCGCGGCGGGGGCGGTGAGCAGGTCCACCTGCGGCCGGGTGACCCCGCCGGCGGTCTGCACCGGCAGGCCCTCGCGGGCCCAGTACTCGAAGCCGCCGATCATCTCGCGCACCCGGAAGCCGAGCAGGGCCAGCGCGAGCGCCGCCCGGGTGGCCCCGTTGCAGCCCGGGCCCCAGCAGTAGGCGACGACCGGGACGGACCGGTCCAGCTCGAGCTGCGCCCGGGCGGAAATCTCCCGGCCGGGCAGGTGTACCGCGCCCGGCACGTGCCCCTGGGCCCAGGACTCGGCGCTGCGGCTGTCCAGCAGTACGAAGCCCGGTGTGCCGGACTCCAGCGCGGCGTGCACGTCGCTGACGTCGGTCTCCACGGCCAGCCGGCGGGCGAAGTGGGCAGCGGCGTCGGCGGGGTCGGTCGACCAGGCGAGGGACATGCCGCCGACGGTAGGCAGACGGGCGGCCGGCCACGAGGGGCTCGGCTGCCAGGAATCGCACCGGTGGTGCCAGCCCCGGACGGCGACCGGCCCGGCCACCGGGTGCGGTGGCCGGGCCGTCGACGTGCTCCGGTCAGCCGACCTGGACCTGCCGGCGGCGGGAGGCTCCGGTCAGGACGAGCCCGAGGGCGAGCGTGAGCAGGCCGGCGAGCAGCGGGAGGACGACGGTCGTGCCGGTGTACGCCAGCTCGCCGTCGGTCCGGGCCGCGGTGCCGGTGCGGTCGTTCGCGGTGCCGGCGTTCGCGGTGCCGGCGTTCGTGGTGCTGCCGTTCGGGCTGCCGGCGTTGCCGGTGCCGCCGTCCGCCGCGGCCGGGACGGCCGACTGCGGCGGGGTGACGGCGCCGGGGAGGGTTCCGGGGAAGGCGCCGGGCTGACCGGCCACCGGGCTGCTCGGGTCGGCCGGTCCGCCGCTGTTCCCCGGAGCGGCGCAGGTGCCGCCCGCGGTGCCGAGGACGCCCACGCCGGTGCCGCAGGCCGTGAGCGCGGCGCCGGCGCCCATGGCCGGGGTGGTCCCGTCGGTGCCGCTCCCGCTGTTGCCCGTGCCGCCATAGCCGGCCGGCGCGGTGCAGCTGCCGGTGGCGTCGCCCAGGACGGCGACGCCGTCGCCGCAGACGGTCACCGGGACGTCGGCGTCCGCGGCGGAGCCGTTCCCGGCCGGTGCGGCGGCGGGCGCGGCCGCCGGCTGGGCCACGTCGACCCCGGCCACGTCGGCGGCGTTGCCGCCCGCGGTGATCGGGACGGAGGCGGTGACGCCCCCGAGGTCGGCGGCGACCGTGCCGCTCAGCGCGGGGAGGGTGACCTCGGCCGGGGTGTCCCCGGGCGCCGTGCCCAGGGCGGCCACCGCGTTGTCGGTGATCGTCACCGGGGCGGTGACGTCGACGGTGCTCTCGTCGGCCGAGGCGATGCCGGTGCCGACGGCCAGCAGGCCGCCGGTGAACAGGCCCGTCTGCAGGGCGCGCTTCATCCACACGTTCATGAGGGGTTCCTTCGCTCTCTGTCTGGCTGAGGGACCGGTCCGATCGGACCGGGCGGGGGTGCCGCGCCAGCTCCGGGCTGGCCGCGGCCGCCTCAGTCGGGCGAGGAGGAGGGGTCGGACGCGCGGTTGCCCGCGGCGTCGCGGGCGTCGTCGGCTACGGCGGCGAGGGCCGCGGTGCCGGAGAGGACGGTGGCCGAGAGGTCGGCCGGCGTCTGGTCGGACGCGGACGGGCCGGTCGGCCCGGTCGATGCCGGCACGCCCGTGGTCCCGGCCGGCAGCGGGGCCGGCACGGGTGCGGGAACGGCCGGAGCACCCACCGGGACGGCGGCGGGGGTCGCCTCGGAGCTGCCGGCGTCGGCCGGCTGGGCGACCGGGCCCGTCGTTGCCGCGGGAGAGGCCGGGGCGGCGGTCGTCAGCGCGGTGGGCTCCGGAGCGGCGGCGTCCAGTACGGGGCCGGCGGGCTCGAGCCCGGCCTGGGCCGAGGCGACGGGGCCCAGGACGTCGGCCACCGGGTCCAGGACGTCGACGACCGGGGGGAGCACGGACTCGAGTGCCGGCGCGGCGACCTGCAGGACGGGCGTCACGACCGGTGCAGCGGCCGCGACGACGGGCTCGAGGGCCGGTGCGGCAGCCTGGACGACGGGTGCGACGACCGGGGAGGCGAGCGGCGCGGCTGTCCGGAGGACCGGCTGCGTCAGATCGGCCACCGGCGCGACGAGGTCATCGGTCAGCCTGGCCAGCGAGCTGAGCGGACCGGCCGGTGCCACCTCGTCGGCGGAGGCGGGCGCGGTGGCCGATCCGAGCAGCCACAACCCGGTGCCGACGCCGGCGAGGAGCAGGGCGCGGCCGGCGGACCGGGGGAGTCGGGCGCGGCGGGAGGCAGGTCCGTACTCGGACATCGCGCCTCCTCCACCAACGGTCACCGAGTGCTTACGTCCAGTGAACGTGCTGGTGGGGAGTTCGGCAGGCTCAACCGGGTCCCTGGATGGGGTGCACCTGCGGCCGATCCGGTGACCCTGCGTCAGCTGCTCGCCCGATCGGGGGGCTTCGGCCCGGATCAGGGCGCCTAGAGCCGCGGCCAGCTGGCGCAGAAGCGTTCCCGCCACAGCGCCAGCGTGTGTGCGTAGTGCGGGCGGTGCGCCGGTGGCCGATCCGGGCGTCGTAGGGCGCCGGGGTGGCGACCGGCATCCAGTCCGGGTCGCGCTGCGGTCCGTCGATTGCCGGGGCGCGGTCGAGCGGGGTCACCAGCCGGACCCGAGCGACTGGGCCGCCCGGACGCCGGAGGCGCAGCCGTCCTCGTGGAAGCCGCAGCGGGTGCTCGTAGGTCATCCGGCGCAGCACGGTGTCCGGGTCGACCCGGTCGTCGCCGTCGAGCGTCACCAGGTACTCGACCGGCTCGTCCAGGGCGTGCAGCCGGTTCATCCAGTAGCTGACCACCACGGCGTCCACGCCCTGGGTGCACGAGGTCACCCGGTAGTTCCACGAGCTCCGTGCCGCCGCGGCCGTGGGGAGCGGGGTGGCGTCGGTGTGCAGCACGGTCTCGTCGGTCGAGTAGGTGAAGGCGCCGAGGGTGGCGCGCTCGCCGTCGGTGGGGTCGCCGAGCAGGCGGCCCTCTCCACGTAGCTGCGCGAACCGCCGGTCACGGGGCGCCACTGGGGCGACCCGCTGACGGTGAGCATCCCGTGGTTGTCCAGGAAGCGGAACAGGTAGACGGCGGGTACTGCAGCGACAGCCCCGCGGCCGAGGACCACACGCAGGAGACGACCGGGACGACGAATGGCGCGACCACATCGTCGGAGTACCCGCCCAGGGCGAGGAATGCGCCCAGGCTGAGCCCGTCGAACTCGCTGACGCCACCCTCGCCCCGGCGGTGCTCGGGGCCGGAGAGCTCGAGCAGCCGCTTGACCTGCCGGTGGAAACGCGTGATCTCGACCAGCATGCGCAGGAAGCGCGGGTCGGCGGCCCGGCGCGGCTGGGCGAAGACCCCGGCCGGCCCGGTGTCTTCGGCGTACTCCAGGCCGCAGCCGTCGCAGGAGATGGACATCGACATCTCGGTGGGCTGGGTGCTGACCCCCGAGCTCGGCGAACAGCCCCAGCAGGTTCGGGCAGGTGCGCTCGTTGTGCACGATGAAGCCGGTGCCGATGGGGACGACCCGGTCGTCCGGGGTCGGCACGTCGTGGGTGTGCGCGTGCCCGCCCAGCCGGCTGTCGGTCTCGAACAACGTGACGTCGTGGGTCTTCTGCGCAGTTGCGCGGGGGTCAGCCCGGAGACGCCCGAGCCGGCGACCGCGGCGGTGGGGCGGGTGAGCGCGGCGGCGGTCACCGGCCGGCCCTGTCCCGGGACTCGGGAGCGCTCGGGACGGGCCGGACATGGCGTTCTCCTCGCAGGACGCGGGCCCCCTGCTGGGCTCCGGGCAGGCGCCCGCGTCGGAGCTGAGCGGTCCGTTACAGCCTCACCGCCAGCCCTTCCGGCGTGGGCTGGTGCAGGGCATTCGCGACGTCGGGCCGCATCGGTTCGAGTCCGGCCCCGGCGAGGACGACGTCGCGGGTGAAGGTGTGCCACCGGTAGGACCGCCGGAGCATGCTGTGGCCGCCCTCGATCGTGAAACGCGCGACGCGGGCGCCGGACCGGCGGGCGCGGACGGCGAACTCCTGGGACAGCCGGGCGGGCACCCAGCGGTCGGCGCGACCGTGCAGGATCACCACCGTCTGGTCGCGCAGGTGCATGACCGGCTCGCCCGGCGGTGTCCAGGGGGCGAGAGCGCAGACGGCGGTGACCTGGGGTTCGCCTCCGGCGCGCAGCACGGCCCGCCCGCCCATCGAGTGTCCGACCAGCACGATCGGCACGTCGGTGCCGGACTGCTCGCGGAGCCGGCCGATCGCCCAGCGGACGTCGGCGTAGGCGTCGGCGGCCTCACCGTTCCAGCCGGCGACCCGGTAGCGGATCAGCGCGGTGGCGATGCCCCGGTCGGCGGTGGTGTGGTGCACGAACTGCTCGAAGGCTCGCATCCGGACCAGGGAGAGGGCGCGTTCACGGGGCGGTTCCACGCTGGAGGCCGTGCCGCCGTGGCAGAACAGGGCGATGCCGCGGGTCTCGCCGTTCGCGGGGCGTTGCTCGAGCACGGGGGTGGTCGTCGGGTCCACGTCGTCCTTCGGGTCGCGGTGTGCCGGTGCATCCCGCGTTCGGGCGGCGGGGCGGATCTGGACGTCGGTCAGCGGCGGGAACCGCGCCCGCCGCGCAGTTTGGCACTCGCCCGGTCGCTGAAATCGACGGCCTTGAGCAGGCCGTTGCTCACCGAGGAGGGGCCGTTGCGGCGCTCGAGGGCCTGACCCACCCGGCGCAGCAGCCCGGTGGCGAGGGGGACCAGCACGGTGAGCAGGACCCAGGTGCGGAAACGGCGGGTGAGGAAGAGCCACATGCACCGTCCCTGCCCCGAACGGTGCGCGCCCAACCGAGGGGCGGGTGGGACGGGTGGGGTCTTCAGTCGAATCGGGTGAAGAACCGGTCACGGTCCTGTCGTGGGCCGCCGATGAGGGGTGCATGACCACGATCGAAGGCATCACGGACACCGCAGCCGTGCAGGGCCTGAAGGCGGTGGAGGACACCGCCATGGCGACCCTCGTGGCGATCGAGCGCGCCTACGAGGCAGCCATGGCCCAGGTCGCCGACCTCGCCACCAACCGCATGCGCGTCATGGCCCCCCGGGACGTCGACGTGCCGCGCCAGGTCGTCGCAGCCCCGCCGGCCCCGGTCGCCGAGGAGTGCACTGAGACCCCGGCCGGGGCCGAGGTCGTCGCGGAGGTCGAGGTCGTCGCGGAGGTCGAGGTCGAGGTCGTCGCCGACGTCGCCGCGGAGGTGGCCCCCGAGGTCGCCCCCGAGTCGCGGATGTCCCCGCTGGTCGAGGCCCTCCAGGCGCTGCAGGTCGTCCAGGCCCGCGACGAGGTCACCCCGGAGTCGCAGCCGACCCCGGTCACCGACGTCTTCCCGGTCGTCGACACTGCCGCCGAGGCGGAGTTCGCGCCGGTGGTCGAGGTCATCGAGCGCCCCCGCCTGGTCGACGCGGTGTGGATCGCCGGTCGTCACGCCGAGGCCAAGACCGACCAGATCCCCGTCCAGGCCGCCTGACCCGCAGGTCGGACCACCAGCACGACCGCACCACCCAGCACGACCCGGACAGTGCGGGAGGGGTTCAACAGCGAGCCGACCACGTCCTGCTGGCCTCCTGACCCGCCGCCTCAGAAGGGCGGCGGGTCGTCGCCGTGGCCGCCGGCCGGTCCCGGTGGCCGGTCGGCCGTCGTCGACCCCGACGCCGCCACCTCGTCGACCGCCCACTCGCTGACCGTGGCCAGCACCGCGGGCCACGCGGCCCGCGTCCAGGCGGCCGCCGCGCCCACCTCGTCGTCCGGTCGGTCCAGCGACGACGGGCGGGACCCGGCGAAGGCGGCCAGCGCCCGCGCGCGCCGTGCCTCCTGCCGGCCCGATCTCGGCCTGGGAGCTGCGGAGCTCGGCCAGGTGGATGGTGCCGGCCTCGAAGGCGGTTCCCAGGGCCGCAAGCCCCGCCTCGGCCCTGGCGTGGATACGGATGCCGGCGAGGCGCGCGAAGGGCAGCCGTCTGATGACGACCCCCGACGCCGATCCCGGGAGAGGGAGGTCGGCGAGACGCTGTTCGAACACGTGTGCGCTCCTACTGAGCCGGCAGGCTGCGGACCAGCGAAACGGTGCCTGTGGACGAACTCGCGCGTCGTCCACAGGCGCCGTCCGACGCGAAGCGGTCAGTCCGGGTCGGGCGTCAGCCGGACGACCATCTTCCCGGTGTTCCCGCCGCGCAGCAGGTCCCGGAAGGCGTCCACCGCACCGTCCAGCC
>JAOPUQ010000369.1 GCA_025963425.1 Modestobacter sp.
CCGAGCAGGACCGGGCGCTGGCCGGCGGCACCGGCGTGGCCGTCCGGGACGTCGGCGAGCCCGGCGCCGGTGACATCGCCGAGATCGGCCGCGTCCACCCGGTCGCGGGGGCCGGCGCGTGAGCACCGGACCGGGCACCGTCGAGCCGGCGACCGACGGGGCAGCCGTGCCGCAGCGCGACGTGGCACCCGCCGTGGACGGCACCGAGGTCGCGCCGCTGGATGTCGTGGTGGTCACCGGCCTGTCCGGGGCGGGCAAGAACTCCGCCGGACGGGTGCTGGAGGACCTCGGCTTCTTCGTCGTGGACAACCTGCCCCCGGCGCTCCTGCAGCCGATGGTCGAGCTCGGTGCCCGCGGGGACGTGCGCCGGTTCGCCGCCGTCGTCGACGTCCGCAGCCGGGCCTTCTCCACCGACCTGCAGGAGTCGATCCGCCAGCTCGCCGGCGCCGGTCACCGGCCCCGGGTGGTCTACGTGCACGCCCGCAACGAGGTCCTGATCCGGCGCTACGAGTCGGTGCGCCGCGAGCACCCCCTGCAGGGCAGCGGCCGGCTCATCGACGGCATCGACGCCGAACGGGCACTGCTCACCGGCATCGCCGGGGACGCCGACCTGTGGGTCGACACCAGCGACCTCAACGTCCACCAGCTGCGCGCCACGCTGGAGGCCGCGTTCGTCGAGCACGGCGCCCCACCCCAGGTCGTCGCCACGGTGCTGAGCTTCGGCTTCAAGTACGGCCTGCCGCTGGACGCCGACCTGGTGGTCGACGCCCGGTTCCTGCCCAACCCGCACTGGGTGCCCGAACTGCGCGCGATGACCGGTCGCGACCCCGAGGTGCGCGACTACGTGCTGGGGCAGGACGACGCCGAGGCGTTCCTCGACCGCTACACCGAGGTGCTGCGGCTGCTCGTCCCCGGTTACCGGCGGGAGGGCAAGCGTTACCTGACGCTCGCCGTGGGCTGCACCGGCGGCAAGCACCGCAGCGTCGCCATCGCCGAGGAGTTCGCCCGCCGGCTCACCGCCGAGGGGGTCCCGGCCACCGCCCGCCACCGCGACCTGGGCCGCGAGTAGTGGCTCCGCAGGAACCGGACGACGTGCCGGTGCGGATGGCGGCCCCGCCGCCCGTGCCGGCGCCGGTGACCGGCGAGCGCCGGCCGGCCCCCGGGCCCGACGGGCCGCGGGTGGTCGCCCTGGGCGGCGGGCACGGGCTGGCGGCGTCTCTCACCGCGTGGCGGCAGCTGACCACCCGGCTGACGGCCGTGGTCACCGTCGCCGACGACGGGGGCTCCTCCGGCCGGATCCGCCGGGAGATGCCCGTGCTGCCCCCGGGCGACCTGCGGATGGCACTCGCCGCGCTGGCCGGCGCGAGCCCGCGGACCCAGGAGATGGCCGCGCTGCTGCAGCACCGCCTGGGGGGCACGGGCGCGCTCGCCGGACACCCGGTCGGCAACCTGGTGCTCACCGGGCTCACCGAGATGTACGCCGGGGACGCCGTGCGTGCCCTGGGCGTGCTCGGCGATCTGCTCGGTTGCTCCGGCCGGGTCCTGCCGATGGCGGAGGTCCCACTGGACCTGGTGGCGACGGTGGCCAGCATCGACCCCGACGACCCGGTGGGCTCGCGGCGGATCCGCGGCCAGGTGGCGATCGCCTCCACGCCGGGACGGGTACGAGACATCCGGGTGTCCCCGGCGGACCCGCCGGTGCCCGCGGCCGTCCTGCACGCCATCGAGACCGCCGACGTGGTGAGCCTGGGCCCTGGCTCCTGGTACACCTCGGTGCTGCCGCACCTGCTCGTACCCCGGTTGCGGGAGGCGCTGGCCACGACGGGGGCGAAGGTGGTGGTGGTGCTGAACCTGGAGCCCCAGGCGGGGGAGACCGACGGCTTCTCCCCGGCCGAGCACCTCGAGGTCTTACTCGCTCACGTGGGGGGCGTGTCGCTGCACACGGTGATCGCCGATGCGTCTGCGGTTGTTGACCGGCGTGGTCTGCTGTCTGCTGTGCAGGGATGCGGCGCAGAACTGGTCCTGGCACCGGTCGCTGCTCCCGACGGCGCACCACGGCACGACCCCTCGCGGCTCGCCGCCGCACTGGCCTCTGTGGTCGGTGCCCGGTGACCGGTGGGGGAGCGACGGCAGGCATCAGGTACACCGGTGCACCGGCCGGCACACAGGGGGAAGGAACACCGCTCATGGGCACGACGCACTGCTCGCCGTCCGGTCGTCCCGGGCGGTCATGGGGGTGGAAGACATGGCGATGACCGCGATGGTCAAGGACGAGCTCTCCCGGGTGGAGTGCACCAAGACCTCCGAGCGCAAGGCCGAGGTGACGGCGCTGCTGCGCTTCTCCGGCGGCCTGCACATCGTGGGGGGCCGGGTGGTCATCGAGGCCGAGCTCGACACCGGCTCGGTGGCCCGTCGGCTGCGCCGCGACATCAGCGAGGTCTACGGCTACACCAGTGGGGTCAGCGTGCTGGCCGGCGGCAACATCCGCCGCGGCGTCCGCTACCTGGTGCGGATCGCCAAGCACGGTGAGGGCCTGGCCCGCCAGACCGGCCTGGTCGACCAGCGTGGCCGGCCGGTCCGCGGTCTGCCGCCGGCGGTCGTCTCCGGGGGCATCGGGGACGCCGAGGCGGCCTGGCGGGGTGCCTTCCTGGCCCACGGCTCGCTGACCGAGCCCGGCCGCTCCTCCTCGCTGGAGATCACCTGCCCCGGGCCGGAGGCGGCCATGGCGCTCGTCGGCGCCGCCCGCCGGCTGGGCATCGCGGCCAAGGCCCGCGAGGTGCGCGGCACCGACCGGGTCGTCGTCCGGGACGGCGACGCGATCGGCGCGCTGCTGACCCGGATGGGCGCGCACGACGCGGTGCTGGCCTGGGAGGAGCGGCGGATGCGCCGTGAGGTCCGGGCCACGGCCAACCGGCTGGCCAACTTCGACGACGCCAACCTGCGCCGCTCCGCGCGGGCCGCGGTGGCCGCCAGCGCACGCGTCGAGCGGGCCCTGGAGATCCTGGCCGACGAGGCACCCGAGCACCTGCTGGTCGCCGGGCGCCTGCGCCTGGAGTTCGGGCAGGCCTCGCTGGAGGAGCTCGGGCAGCGCGCGGACCCGCCGATGACCAAGGACGCCGTCGCCGGCCGCATACGGCGGCTGCTGGCGATGGCCGACAAGCGGGCCAAGGACCTCGGGATCCCCGACACGGAGTCCGTCGTCACCGACGACATGCTGGCGCAGTAGGACGGGAGCCCCTGCTGGCCGGTCGGCGCGCCCGGCGGGGGCCGATAGGCTCGCACCGACATGGGGTCGCGCACACGCGCGGCCGACGGTGTGCACTCGGGCTCATGGAGGTCAGCAGTGACGGTACGAGTCGGGATCAACGGTTTCGGTCGGATCGGGCGCAACTTCTGGCGTGCGGCCGCGGCCAGCGGCAAGGACATCGAGATCGTGGCGGTCAACGACCTGACCACCCCGGAAGCGCTCGCCCACCTGCTCAAGTACGACAGCATCCTGGGCAAGCTCGCCGAGGACGTGTCCGTCGTCGGTGACGGCATCAAGGTCGGTGGCGCCACCATCAAGGTGCTGGCCGAGCGCGACCCGGCCAACCTGCCCTGGGGCGACCTGGGCGTGGACGTCGTCGTGGAGTCCACCGGCTTCTTCACCAAGGCCGCCGACGCCCGCAAGCACGTCGACGCCGGGGGCGCCAAGAAGGTCATCATCTCCGCGCCGGCCACCGGGGACGACCTGACGATCGTCATGGGCGTCAACCACGAGCAGTACGACGGCTCGCAGACGATCATCAGCAACGCGTCCTGCACGACCAACTGCCTCGCGCCGCTGGCCAAGGTGCTCCACGACGCGTTCGGCATCGAGCGTGGCCTCATGACCACGATCCACGCCTACACCGCGGACCAGAACCTGCAGGATGGCCCGCACAAGGACCTCCGCCGGGCCCGCGCCGCCGCGCTGAACATCGTGCCCACCTCGACCGGTGCCGCGAAGGCCATCGGCCTGGTCCTGCCCGAGCTCAAGGGCAAGCTCGACGGCTACGCGCTGCGCGTTCCGGTCCCCACCGGCTCGGCCACCGACCTCACCGTCACGCTGTCCCG
>JAOPUQ010000406.1 GCA_025963425.1 Modestobacter sp.
GACCCGCGCAGTGGCGACCTCGACATCACCGCCAGCGACCGGGTGCTCTCCGGCCGGGGGCTCGACGTCCTCAAGTCGCAGCTGACCAAGGCCCAGGTCGCCATGGCCGAGCCGGCCGACGACGCCGAGCGCGACCGCGCCGTCCGCCGCTACGGCCGGCTGGAGGACCAGTTCGCCGCCATGGGCGGCTACGCCGCGGAGAGCGATGCCGCCCGGATCTGCACCAACCTGGGCCTGCCGGACCGCGTCCTGGAGCAGCCGCTGCGGACCCTCTCCGGTGGCCAGCGCCGCCGGGTCGAGCTGGCCCGCATCCTGTTCTCCGACGCCGACACCCTGCTGCTCGACGAGCCCACCAACCACCTGGACGCCGACTCGATCGTCTGGCTCAAGGGCTTCCTGGCCAGCCACCGCAGCGGCCTGGTCGTCATCAGCCACGACGTCGAGCTGCTGGAGGCCGTGGTCAACAAGGTCTGGCACCTGGACGCCAACCGCGCCACCGTCGACGTCTACAACCTGGGCTGGAAGCGCTACCTGGACGCCCGGGAGACCGACGAGCGCCGCCGCAAGTCCGAGCGGGCCAACGCCGAGAAGAAGATCGACGCGCTGACCGCCCAGGCGGACAAGATGCGCGCCAAGGCCACCAAGGCCAAGGCCGCCCAGAGCATGGACAAGCGCGCCCAGCGGCTGGCCGCCGGGCTGGCCGATGTCCGGGTGCAGGACAAGGTCGCCAAGCTCCGCTTCCCGACCCCGGCGCCCTGCGGCAAGACCCCGCTGACCGCCGAGCGCCTGAGCAAGAGCTACGGGTCGCTGGAGATCTTCACCGGCGTGGACCTGGCGATCGACCGGGGCACCCGGGTCGTCGTCCTCGGGTTCAACGGCGCCGGCAAGACCACCCTGCTGCGCATGCTCGCCGGCACCGAGACCCCCGACACCGGCGAGGTGAAGGCCGGGCACGGACTCCGCATCGGCTACTACGCCCAGGAGCACGAGACGATCGACATGGACCGCTCGCTGCTGGAGGTGATGCGCGCGGCCGCGCCCGAGCAGACCGACACCGAGCTGCGCCGCATCCTCGGGGCGTTCCTGTTCTCCGGCGAGGCCGTCGACCAGCGCGCCGGCACGTTGTCCGGCGGCGAGCGGACCCGGCTGGCGATGGCCGCGCTGGTCTGTTCGGCAGCCAACGTGCTGCTGCTCGACGAGCCGACGAACAACCTCGACCCGGCCAGCCGGGAGCAGGTGCTCGAGGCACTGCGCACCTACGCCGGCGCCATCGTGCTGGTCACCCACGACGAGGGAGCGGTGCACGCGCTCAACCCGGACAAGGTGATCATCCTGCCCGACGGCACCGAGGACACCTGGAGCGCGGACTTCGCCGACCTGGTGTCGCTGGCCTGACCTGCGGGTCCGTCGCGCGCCACCGAACGGTTCTGGCTCCCGGTGGCCGACCCCGGGGAGCCGGGTGATCATGGCTCCTGGGACGCCGACGTCACCGGGACTGCGGCGCCAGGCGACCATCGGGTACGGCCGGCAGCAGCCGGTACGCCTGCTGGCACGGAGGGGAGTCATGGCCGACTCGAGCACTGCGGACCTGGGCAAGGGCAAGCGCATCACCGGTGGTGACCGGACGTCGCTGGCCGGGGAGCTGCGCCAGCGCTACGACGACGGGGAGAGCATCCGTTCCCTCGCCACCTCGACCAACCGTTCCTACGGCTTCGTGCACCGGTTGCTGTCCGAGTCCGGAGCGACCCTCCGCGGCCGGGGCGGCGCCAACCGGAACGCCAAGAAGTCTGCGTGACGGCTCAGCCTGCGACCGCAGACGGGGCCGATCCGCGCGGCTGGGTGCGGACGGCGCGCGAGGGCGCCGTCCTCACCGTCACCCTCGACCGCGCCGACCAGCTGAACGCGCAGACGCCGGCCACCTGGGCGGCGCTGCGCGAGGTCGGCGAGAGCGTCGTCGGCGGCGCGGAGGACGTGCGCGTGGTCGTGGTGACCGGCGCGGGCCGCTCGTTCTCCGCCGGCCTCGACCGCAGCCTGTTCAGCTCCGCACCCGGGGTGGCCGGGGGACTGGGCGAGCTCGGCGCGATGTCGCCGGAGCTGGCCCAGGAGCGCATCCGCGGGTACCAGGCCGCCTTCCGCTGGCTGCGTTCCCCGGGCATCGTCTCGATCGCCGCCGTGCAGGGCCACGCCATCGGCGCCGGCGCACAGCTGGCCCTGGCCTGCGACCTGCGCGTGGTCACCGAGGACGCGCAGCTGCGCCTGCCGGAGGCGACCCTGGGCCTGGTCCCCGACCTCACCGGCACCAGCACCCTGGTCGAGCTGGTCGGGTACAGCCGGGCGGTGGAGATCTGCCTGACCGGCCGCGCGGTCGGGGCGGCCGAGGCGGTCGCCACCGGGCTGGCGAACGTCGCGGTGCCTGCCGACCAGCTGGCGAGCACCGTGCGCGACCTGACCGCGGCCCTGCTGGCCGTGGACGCCGGCGCCAGCCGGGAGACCCTCGCCCTGCTGCGCAGCGCCGTCCGCAACGACCCGCAGAGCCAGGACGCCGCCGAGCGTGCCGCGCAGGTGCGCCGGCTGGGGGTGCTCGCCGCCGCGCGCTGACGCCGACCCGCGGGCGCCGGGAACAGTCGATGCCCGGCCGGGGTTGGCCCGGGTGATTACGCCGTTACAGCTGACGGCGGTGGTGGTGGAGGATGGTCGCCGTGGACTCACCGATGACCTCGATGGCGGCCATGCGGTCGTTCCGGCGCGACTCCTCGGTCACCGCGCGGGAGATCCCCAAGGGGACCGTGGCGCGCATCCTGGCCGTCGCCCGGCCCTACCGCCGCGAGCTGACCTGCTTCCTGGCGTTGGTGGTGCTCTCCGCCCTCATCGGCGTGCTGACCCCGCTGCTGGCCGGCAGCATCATCAACCGGATCGCCCAGCTGTCCGGGACGGCCGGCGACATCGTGCGGATCGCGCTGGTGATCGCCGGGCTGGCCCTGGTCGACGCCGGCAGCTCGCTGGCCCAGCGCTGGTACTCCTCCCGGATCGGCGAGGGCGTCATCTACGACCTGCGCAGCCGGGTGTTCGAGCACGTGCTGCGGATGCCGGTGGCCTTCTTCACCCGCACCCAGACCGGTGCGCTGGTCAGCCGGCTGAACAACGACGTCATCGGCGCGCAGCAGGCGTTCACCTCGACGCTGTCCGGCGTGGTCTCCAACGCCATCGGGCTGGTGCTCACCGCCGGGGTCATGTTCAGCCTGTCGTGGCAGATCACCGCGCTGTCGATCGTGCTGGTGCCGCTGTTCGTCGTCCCGGCCAAGCGGATCGGCAAGCGGCTGCAGGAGATCACCCGGGAGTCCTACGGCCTCAACGCCTCGATGAACGCGACCATGACCGAGCGGTTCAACGTCGCCGGTGCGCTGCTGGTCAAGCTCTTCGGCCGGCCCTCGGCCGAGGCGGAGGCGTTCCGCAGCCGGGCCGGCCGGGTCCGCGACATCGGCGTCCTGTCGGCGATGTACGGCCGGACCTTCTTCACCGCGCTGACCCTGGTCGCCGCGCTGGCCACCGCGCTGGTCTACGGCCTGGGCGGCGCGCTGGCCTTCGACGGGCAGCTCAGCCCCGGGGACGTCGTCGCGCTCGCGCTGCTGCTGTCGCGGCTGTACGGACCGCTGACGGCGCTGTCCAACGTCCGGGTCGACGTGATGAGCGCGATGGTCAGCTTCGACCGGGTGTTCGAGGTGCTCGACCTGGCGCCGATGATCGCCGAGGCGCCGGACGCCGTCGACGTCCCGACGGGGGACCGGTCGGTGGAGTTCGAGCACGTGTCCTTCAGCTACCCGGCCGCCGCCGACGTCTCGCTGGCCTCGCTCGAGGACGTCTCCATCCCCGAGCACGGCGGCGCCACCCCGGTGCTGCGGGACGTCTCCTTCCGCGCCGAGCCCGGCCAGCTGGTGGCGTTGGTCGGCCACTCGGGGGCCGGCAAGTCCACCATCGCCAACCTGGTGCCGCGGCTGTACGACGTGACCGGCGGCTCGGTGAAGGTGGGCGGGCTGGACGTCCGGCAGGCCACCAGCGACTCGCTGCGGGCCGCGATCGGGGTGGTCAGCCAGGACGCCCACCTGTTCCACGACACGATCGGCGCCAACCTGCGCTACGCCCGCCCCGAGGCCACCGACGACGAGCTGTGGGCCGCGCTGACCGGCGCCCGGATCGCCGCGCTGGTCGCCTCGCTGCCCGACGGGCTGGACACCGTGGTCGGTGACCGCGGCTACCGGATGTCCGGCGGGGAGAAGCAGCGGCTGGCCATCGCCCGGGTGCTGCTCAAGGGCCCGGGCGTCGTCATCCTGGACGAGGCCACCGCGCACCTGGACAGCGAGTCCGAGGTCGCCGTCCAGCACGCGCTGGACACCGCGCTGGCCGGCCGGACGTCGCTGGTCATCGCTCACCGGCTGTCCACCATCCGCAACGCCGACCAGATCCTGGTCGTCGAGGGCGGGCAGATCGTGGAGACGGGCACCCACACCGAGCTGCTGGCCCTGGGCGGGCACTACGCCGACCTCTACCGCACCCAGTTCGCCCCGGACGGTCGCAGCGAGACGGCGGCCGTGTAGCGGAGCGCACGGCAGGACATGGACGTCCCGGCCCGGTGGTGAGAGGTTGTGCTCCTGACGTCGCAGCCCCAGCACCCGAGCGAGACTAGGTCCCATGACCGGAGACATCCGGCAGCCCGTCATCTCGGGCCTGCCCTATCCCGTGACCTCCTGCGCCGGCGGTGAGCCCGCCCCGCTGGAAGCGTTCCTCGGTGACACCGAGTTCACCATCGACCTCGG